>CAYPVZ010000483.1:0-3132 GCA_964414235.1 uncultured Rhodothermales bacterium
GCGTCGCCACGAACCGCCCGACCAGGACGACGGCGACGGCCGCGACCGCGCCCGCCGTGAGCGCCGTCCGCCGGTCGATGGCGCCGGCCCGCGCCTGCGCCACCGCGCCCGACGCGCTGGCGGCGAACGTGCACAGGAGGCTCGTCCCCAGCGTGAGCGGCGTCAGGACCGGGTCCGCGACGCCCGCCGCCTGGTACCAGAAGAAGAGGACCGGCCCGAAGATGATGCCCCCGCCGACACCCACCAGCCCCGCAATGAACCCGCCGACGGCACCGGCGAGGAGAAGCAACAACAGCATCGGACAGGCGGAGCGGCCAAACTACCTGCCCTCCAGCCCGGCCTACCGCGGCACCGAGCAGAGGCCGTCAGCGGCCGAGCGCGCGGGCGTAGGCAGCGCCGTCGAGCACGAGACGGCGGGCCTCGGCGGCCACCGGGTCCTCCGCCAGCGCCGCGACCGTCTGCGCCTTCTGCCCGACGTAGCGCGACAGGATCTCGCGCCCGAGCATCGCCCGCAGCCGCTCCGCGTGGCGGTCGAAGTCCGCCGCCTTCTCGCGCGCGACGGCCTGCCGCAGGCTCGCCAGCGCCGACGTGGCGCCGTCGTAGCCCGCCTCCGCGAGGTCGTCCGCCAGCGCGTCGGCCGTGCGCTCGGCGTCCGTGCGGTATTCCAGCCCCTCGCCCTCGACGAACTGGCGGAAGCGGCCGAAGAGCGCGTCGTCCACGCGGAAGCCGGACGGAAGCTCGGGCGTCTCCGCCGCGAAGCGGTTGGCGAAGCGCAGGAACGCCGCCGACCGCACCAGCGCCTGCTCCAGCTCGCTCTCCTCGCCGACGTCGATCGGCACGTCGGGCTCGATGCCGACGCCGCTGCGCACCTCGCGCCCCGCGTCCGTCCGCACCGTCCGGCCCACGCCCACCTCGGTCACCTCGTGCCCCTGGACGTACGCCAGCCGCTGGATCTCGCGGCCCGACGGCGTCGTGTAGCGGCTCACCGTCAGCTTGAGCGCCGTTCCGTACGGCATCGGCCGGATGACCTGCACGAGGCCCTTCCCGAACGACGTCTCGCCCACGATCACGGCCCGGTCGTGGTCCTGAAGCGCGCCAGCTACGATCTCGCTCGCCGAGGCGCTGTGGCGGTCCACCAGCACCGCCAGCGGGAGGTCGGCGAACAGCGGCGCCTCGGACGTGCGGTAGGTCTGGTCGGTCCCGTCGGCCCGCCCGCGCGTCTCGGTCACGAGCGCGTTCGCAGGCAGGAACAGACCGCTCAGGCCGACGGCCTCGTCCAGCAGCCCGCCCGGGTTGCCGCGCAGGTCGAGCACGAGCGCGCGGAGCGTGCCGCCCTCCTGGAGCGCCTGCGCCGCGTCGGCCACCTGCCCGGCCGCGTTCTGCAGGAACCGCCCGAGGCGGACGTAGCCGACGCCGTCGGCCGGGTCGCCCAGGAAGCCCGAGTACGTCACCTCCGTCTCCGGATCGCCCGCGCGCACCAGCACGAACCGCAGCGGGTCGGCCTCGCCCTCGCGCGTCACCGCCAGCGGCACCGTCGAGCCCGGCTCGCCGCGCAGCAGCGTGTTCGCCCGCTGCGCCGACATCCCCTCGGCCGCCTGCCCCGCCAGCTGCTCCACAGCGTCGCCCGCCCGGACGCCCTGCCGCTCGGCGTCCGACCCGTCCAGCACGCTCACGACCACGAGCCGCCCGCCGCGCTCGCCCACCACCACGCCCGCCCCGCCCACGTCGCCGCCCTGCTGAAGCCGGCTGGCGGCGGCCGTCGCCTCGTCGTAGTACACCGTGTACGGGTCGAGCGCGCCCGTCATCGCCCCGATGCCGCTCCGCATCAGCCCCTCCGCGTCGATGGCGTCGACGTACTCCGAGGCCAGCGTCTCGTAGACGGCGCCGTAGAGCGCGAAGCTCTTGCGGATGGCGAAAAAGTCGACCTCCTGGGCGCGCACGGGCGCCGCCAGCGGGGCGAGGACGAGGAGAGTGAGGGCGAGACGGCGCATGAGCATCGGTGCAGAGCCGCAGGGTAACGCCGTCACCCTCCCATTCGCGCGGGCCCCCGCGACGCCCGCCCCATCGGCCCAGATCACGGCGAGAGGAGCAGGGACCCCACGAAACAGACCCGGAGACACCCCGAACAGACCGGGGGGCATCCAAAACAGACCGAGGGACACCCAGAACACACCCGGAGGCACCAAGAGCAGGCCCGGAGACACCCCGAACAGGCTGGGGAACGCCCCGAACAGGCTGGGGAACACCCGGAACACACCGGGGAACACCCAGAACAGGCTGGGGACCGCGTGCTACTGACCGAGTAAGGTTAGGAACCCATCCATCCCCCCCTCCGCCCCGCTGGCGGACCGCGCCGCCAGGCGCTACGGCAGCGTCCCCTGCGTCATCGCGTACACCAGCAGGTTCACCCCCATCCGCAGCGCGGCCTCCCGCACCTCCGGCGGGTCCGGGTGCACACCCGCCGGCTCCCACCCGTCGGCGAGGTCGCTCTCGTGGACGTAGAACACGACAAGCCGCCCCTCGTGGAACAGCCCGTAGCCCACCGCCGGCTCGCCGTCGTGCTCGTGGATCTTGGGCAGCCCGTCCGGGAAGTCGTAGTGCGCGTGGTAGATCGGGTGCGACGCCGGCAGCGGCTGCAATGCCTGCTCCGGAAACACCTTCGCCAGCTCGCGCCGGACCGACTCGTCCAGCCCGTAGTCGTCGTTGACGAACAGGAAGCCGCCCTCGTCCAGGTAGCGCCGCAGCCGCCCGACCTCGGCGTCCGTAAAGACCACGTTGCCGTGGCCGTTGAGGTAGAGGATCGGGACCGTGAACAGCCGGTCGCTCGTCAGCTCGATCGTGATCGGCTCCGGCGCCAGGTCCAGCAGCGAGTGCGCCCGGGCGTAGGCGATCAGGTTTGGGAGCGGGTCGCCCGAGTACCAGTCGCCCCCGCCGCCGTAGTGGACGCGCGCGATCTGGACCTCGCCCTGCGCCGCGACGGGAGCCAGGGCCGCGAGGGCGGCGACGAGCAACAGGCGGACGGCAGGCATGGCGCTAGAATAGAGACGCTTCTCTCTCGTGCCCATGCCAACGCCGCGCCCCGCTCGCTTCGTCTCCCCCGCCCCGCTGGCGGCGCGCGTCGCCAGCGGGGCG
>CAYPVZ010000484.1:0-3129 GCA_964414235.1 uncultured Rhodothermales bacterium
GAGCGTGTCGGCGCGCGGGCCGGTGCGTCGGACGAAGGCGTAGGTCTTCTCGACGGGCTGCAGGTCGGGGGTGCAGCCGACGAGAGCCGTTAGGCCGGCGAGGGCGAGGAGGAGCCAGTGCATCGATCGAGAACCGCGACGTACGATGACGGGCTCCCGCCGCGTCTCGGTTCCATGGCCCGTCTCCGACTCTTCGTCTTCGCCGCGCTGGCGGTCGCCGCCGGCGGCTGCGACCTGTTCTCCGAGGTCGACCCGCCAGTCGAGGAGATCGTTCGGGAGCCGGCGGCCTACGTCGTCACGCTGGAGGCGACGTGGAGCGCCGAGACGCACCCTGACATGTTTCCGGCGAGCGCTCACTTCTCGCGGCTCACGGGCGCCGCGCATGCCGAGGGCGTCGCCCTCTGGGCCGCCGGCCAGCCGGCGTCGCTGGGCATTCAGGACATGGCCGAGCGTGGGCGGACAGACCCGCTTCGCATGGAGGTCGAGGCGCTCGGCGCCGTCGCTAGCTACGCCGAGGGCGAAGCGGTCTACACCTCGCCCGGCACGGCCACCATCGAGGTGACGGTCTCCGACGCCCACCCGCTCGCGACCGTCGTCTCGATGCTCGCGCCCAGCCCGGACTGGTTCATCGGCGTCGCCGGCCTCGACCTGCGCACGGCCGACGGCTGGCAGGATCGCGTCGCGGTCGACCTGGAGGTCTACGACGCCGGCACGGACGATGGCGCCAGCTATACAGCTGCCGACGCGCCGCGGGCGACGCTGGTGCCCATCGGCACCGTCACCTACGCCCCGCTGGCAGGCACGACGGTCGGGCGCCTCGTCTTCGAGCGGGTCGAATAGAGAGCAGGGAACGCCGACCGGGTGGAGCGTGGTTGAGCCCGTCCACTCGCCTCCGCCCCGATGGCCCTCGACGTTGCTACGCGGCATCCGTTGGATGTGCTCGCCTTAGCCGCCCACCCTGACGACGTCGAGCTCTGCGCCGGCGGCACGATGTGTCTTCTCGCGGACCAGGGCTACACGACGGGCGTCGTCGACTTTACGCGGGGTGAGCTGGGTACACGCGGCACGCCGGAGGGCCGCATGAAGGAGGCCGCCGCCGCCGCCGAGATCCTCGGCCTGAGCGCCCGCGAGAACCTCGGCATCCCCGACGGTGACATCCAGAACACGAGGGAGAACCAGCGCAAGGTGATCCGCGCCGTTCGTCGCTACCGGCCGCACATCGTGCTGACGACGGCCGAGAAAGTCCGCCACCCGGACCACGGCGCGGCGACCCAGCTGAGCGTGGACGCGCTCTTCTACGCGGGGCTCGCGAAAGTCGAGACGTTCGACGCCGACGGGACGCCGCAGGAGCCGTGGCGCCCGCACCATGTGCTCCACTACATGCAGGCCCTCGACTTCGAGCCGACGTTTGTCGTCGACGTGTCCAGCGTCTGGGAACGGCGGATGCAGGCGCTGCTGGCCTACGAGAGCCAGTTCCACCAGCCCGGCTCCGAGGGCGACGATGGGCCGCAGACGTACATCTCAAACCCTGGCTTCCTGGCCTGGGTCGAGGCCCGCGCTCGCGTCTACGGCTACCGCATTGGGGCCGACTTCGGCGAGCCGTTCCTCTACCGCCACGGGCCCGTCGGCGTGGACGATCTCGTGGCGGTCCTCCAGCGGGGCCGTCCGTTCCGCTAGCCGCCGGTCTTCCCGCTGGCGACGCGTGCCGCCAGTTCCGTGACGGGCCGCTAGCCTTCGAAGGCGTAGGTCATCAGCTCCTCGGCCGTCCGGAACGGCTGGCCGTTCGGGATCGTGACGGCGCCGACGCCCTGGAGGATCGGCTCCGCGGCCGTGCCGAGCATCGAACGGAGGTGCTGCTGGAGACCGGCGAAGAGGGCCTGCCCGGCCTCCGGGCCTGACTGCGGCAGGACGACGGCGGCCCGTAGGCGCGGGGCGTCGACGAGAATTGCGTCGTTCGGTCGGAGAGCCGAGCGGAGCCCGGCTTCGAGGGCGGCGAACTGGGCGGCCTCGGGCGCATCCGGGTTCATGCGGACGGCGACGAAGACGAACGGGACGCCGGCTGATCGGCTGGCAAATGTTTGGTCGAGGGCCGAGCGGAAGGCGGAGCGAGCGTCCGGCGTCGGTGCGCTGAGCGGGGCGAACGAGGGAGCGCCCGGGTCTGTGCTCGGGGCTAGGGGGAGCCCCAGTCCGGCCCGTGAGTCGGCGAGGTAGCCCTGTTCGAAGAGCGCGTCGGCCGGGTCGAGTGCGAACCGATCCTCGGTCGGAGCGAAGAGCGACGGGTCAGGCGTGGGCGGAGGGACGACCTCCGTAGTGGGCGGCACGCCAGGCGTAGAGGCGTCGGCAGCGCGGGCAGGCGCAGGCGGCGGCGTCTGCGCGAAGGGGTCGTCGTCCGCGAGCGGGTCGGGGAGGGAGAAGTCCACCGAGAAGCCCTCCGCGCCCGGCGGCGGTGGCATAAACGCGGGCTCCTGGGGCGGGGCGAGCGCGCCGTAGGGATCCTGCGGGACGCCGCTCGTCGCGCCTGGAGGCGCATACGTGGGCGCCGTCATCGGCTTCGGCGCAGCGTAGGCGGGAGCGTCCGGGCCCGCGACTGCCGGCTCCGGCGATTCGTGCGGCGAGGCTGGCGGACTTTGATCAGAGGAAGGAAAGCCGAAGCTCGGCTCGGGGGCGTCGTACGACGGAGTGGGCGGCGTGTACGTAGGTGCCGCTGGATCCGGCGCGGACGATGAGAAGAAGTCGGAGGCCGGCGCGCGGGGAAGTGCCGGAGCCGCAGGCGGGGGGGGGGGTGGCTTCGACCGAGGCGCCGTCGCTGGACGGGTACTCGGGGTGGCCAGGCAACGCCAGCACGAGGGCGCCGTTCGCACCCAGGTGGATGGTGCCGTCGTCGAGCCCCACGACGACGTCGAGCAGGCGGCGCGAGGCGTCGTTGGCCGGATCGCCAAGGCCGACGACGAGCGTCGTGCCGAGCGGCCGGATCGCCTCGACGAGCCCGGCAAACGCCTCGTGGAAGTGGTCAAACGTGTCGAACTGGACGAGCGGCGTGAAGTCCTCGACGACGACGCGAGCCGGATGGTCGGAGGCGACGAGCCCGGCGAGGGCGCCGGCGACGATCGCCACCAGGGCGCCGACGGT
>CAYPVZ010000485.1:0-3106 GCA_964414235.1 uncultured Rhodothermales bacterium
CGTGTCCGAGCCCGACGAGGAGCCGGACGGAGCCGTCGCGGACGGCCTTCGCCGACAGGGCGTCGACAGAAGATCCCTGGCCTGTCGCCGATTGACCGAAAACCAGGCAGAGGGTGGCGACGGCGAAGCGAACGGTCACGGCGGCTGGGGGCTGCGTCAGACAGAGGAACCGGTGTGCATCAACCGGAGCAGTCGCTACGATTCACACGCTAGACGGGGTCCGGATTCTGTGAATCGGCAGGTGGCGCGGCGCGCTCAAGAGACAAGTGGAATGGCGGATGTTGCCGCCGACGTATTGAATGTCGTTGGCCGCGTTCGCCAGTCGGGCATCCCAGCCCACTGGGCTTGCCCGGCGCCCGGCCGTTCGTTTCATGTCTCGGTCACTGGCGGTGCGGCTCGTCGGGGAGAACACTCGACCCCCATGTGTAAGCTGTCCTGACGTTTCCATAGTCAGCGACAGACGAGGCGTGGATAGAATGCGGGCGACTGATGGTGGGCGAAAAGACGCGGAGTTGTAGGTTTGTGCCGGGGTCGCCGTTCAGCCTTTCGGTGGCTTCGGGACATGTGTGAGGCTTTCGGTCGTTAGGCATGAAGCAGGCTGTCCATTTCCATTCCATCCAGGTACAAAACCCCTCTGGGCGTGCTCTGCACCTGGAGGGGCGAGGACGCTGGAAAGTCGGCCCCGGACCATCTGCGTTCGATCGTAGGAGGCGGTGGATGCCTGCTCAACCCATCACCGGAGTTCGCTGATGCCGACGCTTCTCATCGCCGATGACGCTGCGTCGGTCCGGACACTCGTCCAGGACTATTTCGAGGCCCAGGGCTTTACCGCCGTCGCGGCGGAGGACGGGACCGGCGCGCTGGCCAAGGCCCGCGAGCTTCGGCCGGACCTCCTGGTGCTGGACGTGATGATGCCAGGCTTGGACGGATTCGAGATCGTCCGCCAGCTCCGGGGCGAGATCCCGATCATCCTGCTCACGGCGCGGGTGGAGGAGATCGACCGGGTCCTCGGGCTCGAACTCGGGGCCGACGACTACGTGACGAAGCCGTTCAGCCTTCACGAACTGGGGGCCCGGGTGCGCGCCGTGCTCCGGCGGAGCCAGCGCGATCCGCCCGCCGCGGCCGTTCTCCGCGAGGGCGAGGTGGTGCTGGACCAGACCCGCCACCGGGTCGAGGTCGACGTCCAGGAGATTTCGCTCACGCCGTCCGAGTTCACGGTTCTAGAGACGCTGATGGTCACGCCCGGTCGCGTGTTCTCCCGGGCCCAACTCCTCGACGCGCTGGGCAGCGGGGAGAGCGGGTCTGAGCGGACCGTCGACGTCCATGTCCGCAACCTCCGGGCGAAGATCGAGGCCGACCCCTCGGCGCCGGCGTACGTCCAGACCGTGTTCGGCGTCGGGTACCGGTTCGGTCCATGAGCCAGTCGCTCCGCGCTCGGTGGACGCTGGCGCTCGTGGCCGTCGGCTTGGTGCAGGCGGTGGTGATGGGCTGGGCTCTGAGGCGAGCGAGCGAACGGGCCTTCGAGCGATTCCTCGTCGAGGAGTCGTTCGTCCTCTTCGAGGAGCATGTCGCCGAGTACGTCCGCCAGTGGGGCACGCTCGGCGGGCTGCGAGTGGATTCCTTCCCGTCGGCGCAGTCGCTCCAGAGCGCGAGCGCGCCGCTTCCGCTGCACGCCATTCGGTTCGGTCTGGTCGACAACCGAGACGTCGTAGTCCTGCCATTCGACGGTCACGAGCAGGGAGAGCGCCTCCCCCGCTTCGGCGGCGGCCTGCCGGTCGAGGTTGACGGTCGGCGTGTCGGCACAGCCTACATCCCCGAGGACGCGGTCGAGGGGAGGGTGGTGTTCGGGCCGCGGACACCGGAGGCCCGGTACCTCCGAGCGTCGGAGGAGGCGCTGCTCTGGGCGCTCCTTGCGGGGGCCCTTACGGCCGTCGGGTTCGGGCTCGCCCTGTCGAGCCGGCTCGTCCGCCCGCTCTGGGCGCTGACGGAGGCCGCCGGCCGCGTGGCCCGGGGCGACCTCGATACGACCGTGACGGTCCGGTCCCACGACGAGATCGGCCAGTTGGCGGAGGCGTTCAACACGATGAGCGCGCAGCTGGCGCAGGCGACGCTCCTCCGCCGCCGGATGACGGCCGACATCTCCCACGACCTCCGGACGCCGCTCGCGACGGTCCTCGGCACCCTCGAAGCCATTCGCGACGGCGTGCTTCCAGCCACGCCCGAGCGGCTGGCGGCGGCCCACGCCGAGGCCGCGCGGCTCGGGCGGCTCGTCCAGGATCTCCACACGCTTGCCCTCGCCGACGCCCACGAACTGTCCGTCGAGATCACGTCGGTCGACGTCGCTGATGTCGCGCGGCAGGTCGCGTGCCTGTTCGAAGTGGCGGCGCAGCGGGCCGACGTGATGCTCGTCCTTCGCGCCCACCCCTCGGTCGCCCAGGCCGACCGCGACCGGCTCGTGCAGGTGCTCGACAACCTCATAGACAACGCGATCCGCCACACGCCGCCCGGAGGCCGCGTTACGCTCGCGGCGCGGCCGACGCCGACCGCCGTCGAGGTCGCCGTCTCGGATACAGGCGAGGGCATCGCGCCGGAGATGCTCCCGATCGTCTTCGAGCGCTCGGTCCAGGCCGACGCTGCGCGGGCCAACGGAAGCTCCGGGCTCGGGTTGAGCATCGTGCGCTCGCTCGTCGAGGCGATGGGGGGCGACGTGAGCGCCGCCAGCGTGCCGGGCGAGGGGACGACAGTCACCGTCCGCCTCCCGCCGGGGCGCCCGGCGCTGCTGCCGAAAGACGAGGCTTCAAGCTAGTTGGGTTGGGGAGATGATGGTCGGCGCATCCCGTTTCGCAACAGCGAGTTATGAGGGCAGCGTTCGGGTATTCTGTGGCGATTCGAGTGAGGCACATGCTGCGCTGGCGGGAGCCGTCGCCAGCGCGCGGCGGAACCTGGGATGGGCCTCATGCCCTTCATCGGTATCCCGCCTCCGCTCGCCATGACTCCGATTCCGTTCCGCCGCGACGCCATGCGCGACGCGCTCGCCTCCGCCGACACGTTCGACGTCGCCATCGTCGGCGGCGGGGCCTCCGGCCTCGGCTGCGCCGTCGACGCC
>CAYPVZ010000486.1:0-1307 GCA_964414235.1 uncultured Rhodothermales bacterium
CCCCTGACTCCCATGCTGCTCTCGCTCCTCCCCCTGCTCGCCCTGCTCCAGCCGGCGCTGCCCAACGGCGGCGGCGGCGTCACGGCCGTCCCCGTCGACGGCGGGCTCACGCTGCTCGCCGTGGCCGGCGGGGCCTACGCCGTCCGTCGGCTCCGCGACCGGGCCTCCCGCTAACGCTAACCCTCCCTTGTGGCGATGACCCTCTCCGCAACGCCCCCGCCCTCGTTCGTCCGCCGTCACGCCCGCACGCTGGGCCTCGCCGCCTACACGGTCGCCGTCGGGGTCGCCGCCGTCGCGGCCTACGTCATGGCCGCCTAGCGCGGCCCGACGGCTCGCGCCGGCCGGGACTCTCTCGCCGAAATGCCGCCGCCTCTCGTTCGAGGGGCGGGGTCGAGGCACGCGTCCCGACGCCGAGGCAGGCGGCGACGATCCCGTGGCGGCGGCCGTGCCGGTGCGACCGCACAGGCGGTGCAGCGCCCGCCGTTCACGGTCGGCTCGCCCTGTGGGACGCCGAGTCCGCGAAGGATCGCCAGCACGAGGGGTCGTCTTCAGGACGCTCGGAATGAGGGGCCGTGCCCCTGATGTCCGCTCAGCGGCGCTGAATGTCCGCTCAGCGGCGGTCTTTGCCCGATTCGGCAACCGCCCCTCCCAGACCTTTCTGGATCGCCCGTCACACAGGTCTCACACGCTCCGTTCGATGCGCTCACCCCGACGCTCTCTCGTGCTCCGCCCCCTCGCCGCCCTCACGCTGGCGGCCCTCCTCGCCGCGCCCGCCGCGCTCGCGCAGGTCCCCATCGACTTTTCCATCACGGACGGCGGCGTCAGCGCGACCGCGCTCTCGGACGACGGGAGCACGCTCTACATCGGCGGCGGCTTCAACTACGTCGGACTCAAGACGGGGGCCGGCGCGCGCCTCTCGACCACCAGCGGAAACGCCCTGGAAGACCTGGACATCAACGGAGTCATCAACGCGGCCGTGCCGGACGGGGCCGGGGGCTACTACATCGGTGGGACCTTCACCGAGGTCGGCGGTGTGACGAGGAACCGGATCGCTCGCATCCTCTCCGATGGCACGGTCGACCCGACGTTCAACCCGAACGTGACGGGTATCGCGTCCATCACGGTGAACGCACTGGCGGTCTCGGGCGGCGTGGTCTACGCCGGGGGGAACTTCACCACCGTCAACGGGGGAGGCACCACCCGCAACCGGCTCGCCGCGTTCAGCACCTCGGACGGCACCGCGACGGCCTTCAACCCGAACGCGAACAACACCGTGAACGCGCTGGCGGTCTCGGGCGGCGTGGTCT
>CAYPVZ010000486.1:1407-3088 GCA_964414235.1 uncultured Rhodothermales bacterium
ACGCCGGGGGCGCCTTCACGACGGTCAACGGAGGCACCACCCGAAACCGCCTCGCCGCGTTCAACACGTCGGACGGCACGGCCGTCACGACCTTCGACCCGAACGCGAACGGCACGGTGAACGCGCTGGCGGTCTCGGGCGGCGTGGTCTACGCCGGGGGCGCCTTCACGACGGTCAACGGAGGCACCACCCGAAACCGCCTCGCGGCGTTCAACACCTCGGACGGCGCGGCCGTCACGACCTTCGACCCGAACGTGGGCAACGGCGCCGTGAACGCGCTGGCGGTCTCGGGCGGCGTGGTCTACGCCGGGGGGAACTTCACCACCGTCAACGGGGGAGGCACCACCCGCAACCGGCTCGCCGCGTTCAACACCTCGGACGGCACCGCCACCACCTGGGACCCCGATGCGAATGCCGACGTGAACGCGCTGGAGATCTTGAATGGAGTGGTTTACACCGCAGGGGTCTTCAGCACCATCGGCGAGGATGTCCGGGACAACATCGCGGGCATCGACGCCGCGACCGGCGACCCGACGGACTTCGTCCCGAGCATCAACAACGACGTGGAGGCGCTGGCGATCTCGCCCGAGTTCATCTACGCCGGCGGCAACTTCACCCAGGTCAACTCCCAGCCGATCACAGGGCTCGCCGCGTTCGGCGCGCCGCCGCCGCAGGCGCCTCTCGCCTCGGTGACGCTCGACGGCGCCGAGGGCTGGCGGATGCTCGCCTCGCCCGAGCCCACGACGGTCGGTGCCTTCCTCGATCCATTCTGGACCCAGGGGTTCACCGGCGCCGACGACCCCACTGCCGCCTGCAACGTCTACACCTTCGCCGAGTCCGCCGCCTCGTTCCCCGTCGGCTGGACCTGCGTCGGCAACGCGACCGACGACCTGCTGCGCGGCGAGGGCCTCATGGTCTACGTCTTCGAGGACGACGACCCGCGGGGCACGGCGCCCGGCATCCAGAACCCGTTCCCCAAGACGCTCTCCGCCTCCTCGGCCGTCAGCCCCACGGGCGACTTCACCTTCTCGCTCGCCTACACCGACAACGGCCGGCCGGCCGCTCAGAAGGGCTGGAACCTGCTCGGCGCCCCGTTCGGCACCTCGCTCGACTGGGACGCCGTCACGCGCTCGGGCGTCACGCCGACGGTCTACGTCTACGACCCGAACTTCGAGGGCGGCGCCTACCGCACCTACACCTCCGAGTCCGGGGCCGGCGCGGGCGACCTCGCGGATGGCCTCGTCCCGCCCTTCCAGGGCTTCTTCGCCAAGGCCTACCTGCCCGCCCCGGCCCTTGTGCTGCCCGAGGCCGGGGGCACCGCCGACGGCGTCGACGTCTACGGCCGGGTGACCCCGAGCGACCCGCCGCTGCCGCCGGCCGCCCCGCAGCAGAGTCTCTTCGCGTCCACCGACGACGCGGCCGGCCCGGAGCCGTTGACCGCGCTCGGCACGGTGGCCCCGAACCCGACGCGCGGCCCGGCGGCCGTCGCGTGGACGCTCGCCGAGGCCGGCCCCGCCCGGGTCGGGGTCTACGACGCGCTCGGCCGGGAGGTCGCCGTACTCGCCTCGGGCGCGCTGGCGGCCGGGCCCCACCGGGCCGAGATCCCGGCCGGGCTCTCACCGGGCGTCTACGTCGTCCGCCTGACGGCGGGGTCGGTGGCCGAGGCCACCCGGTTCACCGT
>CAYPVZ010000487.1:0-3064 GCA_964414235.1 uncultured Rhodothermales bacterium
CCTTCCGCGTCGTCGCGGCGGGTGAACTGGCCGACGGCGACGCGGAAGGTGCGGCCGCTGGAGGCGGTGAGCGCACTCGCCCGGTAGCCGGCCCGGCGGTAGCGGGCGGCAAGGGCCGTCGCGTCGTCGCGCGAAGCCGTCGAAAGGACGACGAACGTCCACGCATCGTCGCCGGGGTCTACGGCATCGCGGCTGGAGAGGGCGCGGGTATCGGCGTCGGAGAGGCCGGCGAGGCGCGGCGGCAGAATGGCGACGCCGGGCGCGGGCGCGCGGCCGTTGCCGGGCCGCGTGCTGGCCGCTCCATCGTCGTTGCGGATGCCACCGCCGCTGGCGCCGGCCGGCGTTGGAGAGGTCTCGGGCGTGCCGCCGGCCTCGGCCGTCGAGTTCGCCGCCGACGGATCTGCTGGTGCCTCGGTCCCCATCGAGTCGGCGGCCATAGAATCCGCCGGGCTCATCGCCGGGTTGACGACCACCGGAGCGGCAGGGGTGGACTCCGCCGTCAGCGTCGGGCCGCTCGGCTCGGACGGGAAGAGACGGGGCTGAAGCTCCGGCCAGTACCACACCAGAGCAGCCACGGCGACCGCCAGCAGCAGGATGAGCACGACCAGCCAGGGGAACGGGCGTCCTGGAGATTCCTCGCCGGTCACCTCGTCGTCGGAGGCCGGGGCGGGGGGCGCCGTGCCCGGCGCGAGAGGAGGCGATGAGGCGAAGGCGTCGAGCGGCGACGTCGGTGACGAGGGCTCGCGGCCGGGCGTGCTCAGATACGCCGCTAGCTCGGCTTCAGGCCCGATGCGCTCAACGAGGACCGGCGCCGGCTCGGTCGGATCGGGCTCTGGGACGGATGCCTCCCCTACCACATCAAAATCTGCGTCCTCGATCTCCAGTGCGGCGTCGAAGGTGAGGTCGGTTTCGGGCGCCAGCGGCTCGTCGGCAGCCAGCGCAGGGGCGGTCCAAGTCTGGCTGGGCCAGGCCTCGTCGACCGGCTCGTCGGGCTGGCTGTCGGGCGGCGTGGGGGGGAGGACGTCGCGGGGCTCCGGGCCGTCGGCCTCGCCGAAGGGCACCGCCAGCATCTCGTCGAGGTCGTCGTCGAGGGTGTCCTCGTCCACGAACGGGGCGGCCGGCGGTTCAGGGGGAGCGGCTGCCGGCGGCGGGTTTGGCGGCTCGGGCGCTGGAGGCGGCGAGGCGAGCGGCTGGAAGGGCGGCGCGGCTGGCCCCGCCGGCGGTCCCGATTCGGACTCGAAGGGGGACGCGCTGGGTGTGAGTGCGGGCGGCTCCGGTGTGGGCGGCTCCGGCTCCGGCTCCGGTTGCGGAGGTGCTGGTGGGGGAGACGCGGGGGTCTCGTTCATCCAGCCGGTCGCCTCCGGCGCAGGCGGCATCGCGCCGAACCCGGTCGCGAGGTCGCGCATGGGCTCCGCGGGCTCGGGGGCCAGTGGCGTGCGCGGTGCCTCCGGGATGGTCCCGAACGGGTCGGCCGATGGCACTGGCGGTGAGGGTGGGCGACGGTCCGGAGGCGGCGGGGCCGGCGGGGGGGGGAGCGGCGCCGGCCGCTCGGGCCGCGGCTCTCCCGAGCCGGTGCCAACGGGTGCGAGCCCTTCGTACGTCCGGTTGACGGCCGCCAGCAGGTCCGCTTCGACGCCGAGGACGACGCCGCTGCTCGTCCGCCGCAGCATGCCGACGCCGGGCAGGCGGACCTCGCCGGTCACCGCCAGCCGGGCCTCGATCTGGTCCATCGCCGCGCGGTAGGCTGCCGCTGCGCCCTCCGGGCCGATGCCGCGCAGCCGCGCGAAGGCGCTCGCCAGGGACTCCTCGCCCGCGCCCGACGGCGCGAGGCCGATCGTGTCGCCAGGCGGGAGCATGACGCGCGAGCCGTCCGGGCGCTCTTCGACGCGCGCGGCCACGTGGTGACGGACGAGCGTGCCGAGCCCGGGGAGCGGGGCGGGCCGGCCGGCGAGCAGGCGCTCGCGGATGGCGACGGAGACGGCGTCGAGCGGGGTCACGGCGACAGGGCGGGTTCGCGCCAAAGGTAGGCCGGCGCGGCGGCGCTAGCGGGAGAGCCGAAGTCCGAGCATGAACGTGAACGGCGGCTCGGGGGAACCCGGCCACCGCACGGCCTCGCCGACGAGCCGGACGCCGCGCGCGACGACCGAGACCGGGCCGGAGACGTCGAACCGTCCGTCGAGCGTGAGGCGGCCGAACGCGGGAGCGTCCTCCGTGCCGGTCCGGTCCGTGGGGCGCGGGCTCTCGGCCTCGGCGCCGAAGCCCAGGCGGCCTCGGCCACTGGCGAACGGAACCTGGACGCCCGCGCGGCCGACCACCGGGGCGTAGAACGGGACGTCGGACCCGCCTGCGATCTGGCCACGCCGTAGCTCGAGTCCGGCCGAGGCCGAGACGCCGGACGGCACGGCGACGGTCACGTCTGCGCCGATCCCGTACTGCGTGACCTCGTCGTACGCCTCGCCGAACTGGCCGCTGGTGCTCTCGAAGATGAGGGCCGTCGGAGCATAGCGGGCGAGGGCGAATGCGCGGAGGAGCGCCGGGCCCGGCCGCAATTCCAGCCCGGCCCGTGCGTCGACCGGCACGACGTCGGGGACGACGTTGGGGTGGTCGCGGACGAACGGATTTTCAGCCGTCAGGTCGGCGAGGGAGCGGACGCCGAGGTGCGGGTCGTTCGAGGCGAAGAACCGGCGCGTGGGACCGAGAGGAAGGCTGAGGTCGACGATGGGGCCGACGGAGGTCGCGTTGCCGTCGCCGGCCGAGGCAGACGCATCGAAGGCGAGGACGCGGGCGCCGAGGACGAGCCGCGCGCCGTCCTCCCGGCCGAAAGCGGCCGCCAGCCCGCCGGAGCCGTAGCGCACGTCGTTGCCGACGCTGCCGTCGCCCGCCAGCCCGCCGGCCGCGTCGAGGCGGATCCGGTTTCGGAGAAGCCCGAGTTGCCCCGCCGCGTCGATCCGGCCCTCGCTCGTGGTCGGCTCCGAGTCGTCGCTCCGCGTCAGCCGGCCCTGCTCGAAGCCGAGCGTCAGAGCGAACGGCATTGTGCCGACGCCTTCGATGCCGGCCTCGGCCC
>CAYPVZ010000488.1:0-3051 GCA_964414235.1 uncultured Rhodothermales bacterium
GCGGACGGTCGCGGCGGCCTCCGTCAGCAGCGCCCGCCGCTCGCCTGTGGCCTCGGCGGCGTCCGCGTCCAGATCCGCCAGCCGGTCGCGGAGCTGGCGGCGCCAGTGGTCGTGCCGAAGGACCGCGAGCCGGGGCGCCCGGAGCGGGATCGCTGTGAGCGTCCGCGCCGCCGGCTCCACCCAGTTCGTGCCGCCGCCGTTGCGCGTCACGTCCACCGCCAGTGCGTCGATGCCCTCGGCCTGGAGGGCCTCGACCTGGCGGACGAGCGCGGCTGTGAGCACGTCCGCCGCCGCTCGATCGACGGCGTCCTCGCAGTCCGGGCACGGCACGTCGAGCGCGAGGCCCAGCCCGGCCGCCGCCTGCGGGCAGAGCTCGGGGAAGGCGTACTCCATGAAGATCCAGATCCGCAGGACGCCTACGCGCAGGCCATCCGGCAGGTCGACCACCCCGATCGGGAAAAATGCCGAGTCGGGCGTAGCGACGGCGCGGTAGCCGGGCAACGCTTCGAACACGCCGGGGTCCCGGGGCGGCGGGTCCGTGTAGCCGAGCGCCTCGCACAGCGGCTGCGGCGCGTCGTCAGACTCGCCCGCTTCGGGCGCTGGCGGGCGGACGTCGATGTGGCCGTCGCCGAAGGCGCGGATGAACTGGCGGAAGGCGTCTTGGATGGCGGCCCCGTCACGCGCCGAGCGGATGGCGGACTCGGTCTGGTCGGAGAGAGTCTTCAGGTCGAGCCCTCGCTCAGCGACAGCCCATTCCAGGTTGGCGTAGTGCACGGCCATTTCGCGGCGGAGCTGCGCGAAGTCGGCCAGCCACGCCGTGGTGTCGGGAGCCTGGGCCAGGGCGGGAGCAGCGACCACGAGAGCGGCCAACACGAAGGAGCGGATCACGAGGTGAGCGGCGGGGAGGACAGCGCGCGCTACGACGGAGCCGGCCTCGGGATGCATGGGCTCGCACGCCGTCGGTCGGGCGGCTTTCCCCCGGTCTCCACTGCCCGCGCCGAGGCCTCCGCCTAGCTTCGCCGGACCACTGACGAAGCCTCCGTGAGCGACACCAAGATCATCTTCTCGATGCTCGGCGTCGGCAAGACCCTGCCGACCGGCAAGAAGATTCTCGACGACATCTACCTCTCGTTCTACTACGGCGCCAAAATCGGCGTCCTGGGCCTGAACGGGGCCGGCAAGTCCACCCTCCTGCGGATCATCGCGGGCAAGGACCCCAACCACGACGGGACCATCCAGAAGCAGCCGGGCCTGACCATCGGCCTGCTGGAGCAGGAGCCCGACCTCGGCGACCCGAGTCGGACGGTCAAGGAAGTCGTCGAGGAGGGGATGGCCGAGGCCGTCGGGCTGCTCAAGCGCTACGAGGAGATCTCGGCCGCCTTCGCCGAGCCCGACGCCGACTTCGACAAGCTCATCGCCGAGCAGGGCCGGGTCCAGGAGGACATCGACCGCCTCGGCGCGTGGGATGTCGACGCGCGCCTCCAGCAGGCCATGGACGCGCTCCACTGCCCGCCCGGCGACTCGCCCATCGGCCCGCTGAGCGGCGGTGAGAAGCGCCGCGTGGCCCTCGTCCGCCTCCTCCTCCAGGCGCCGGACGTCCTCCTCCTCGACGAGCCGACCAACCACCTCGACGCCGCCTCGGTCGCGTGGCTGGAGCAGCACCTCGCCGGCTACCCGGGCACGGTCATCGCGGTGACCCACGACCGCTACTTCCTCGACAACGTCGCCGGTTGGATCCTGGAGCTCGACCGCGGCAAGGGCATCCCGTTCCAGGGCAACTACACGTCGTGGCTGGAGCAGAAGGAGGCCCGACTCAAGCAGGAGGAGAAGGACGCTTCGAAGCGCCAGCGGACGATCCACCAGGAGCTCGAGTGGGTCCGCCAGAACGCCAAGGGCCAGCGGACCAAGTCGAAGGCGCGCGTGGCGCGCTACGAAGAGCTCCAGGCCGGGCTCCCCGAGGAGCGCCGCGAGGAGCTCGAGATCTACATCCCGCCGGGGCCGCGCCTCGGCAAGCTGGTCGTCCAGGCCGAGAGCGTCGACAAGGGCTATGACGGGCGGACGCTCGTCGAGGGCCTCACGTTCGACCTCCCGCCGGGCGGCATCGTCGGCGTCGTCGGCCCGAACGGGGCCGGCAAAACGACGCTGTTCCGCATGATCACGGGCGAGGAGGACCCGGACGCGGGCGCCTTCCGCGTCGGCGACACGGTCAAGCTGGGCTACGTCAACCAGACGCGCGACCTCGACCCGAACAAGACGGTCTGGGAGACCATCTCGGGCGGCGCCGACTTCATCCAGCTCGGCACCCGCGAGGTCAACTCCCGGGCGTACGTCGGCCGGTTCAACTTCGGCGGCTCCGACCAGCAGAAGAAGGTGGGCACGCTCTCGGGCGGCGAGCGCGGGCGCCTCCAGCTGGCGGTCACGCTCAAGGAGGGCGCCAACGTGCTCCTGCTCGACGAGCCGACCAACGACCTCGACGTCAACACGCTCCGCGCGCTCGAGGAGGCGCTCCTCGCCTTCGGCGGCTGCGCCGTCGTGATCTCGCACGACCGGTGGTTCCTCGACCGCGTCGCGACGCACATCCTGGCCTTCGAGGGCGACGGCAACGTCTTCTTCTACCCCGGAAACTACTCGGAGTACGACGACGACCGCCGCCAGCGGCTCGGCATCGTCGACGACGAGCCGACCGGCCCGCACCGCCGCCTGACCCGGGCCTGACACGCCCTCGACAGCCAGACCGGGGAGCTTCCCCCCTCCCTCGTTCCGGAGCCGGCGGTAGCTTTCCGGCCGGCTCCGGCCCCGCTCTCACCCCCCGTTTCCCATGAGCGAGATCACGTTCGGCACCGACGGCTGGCGCGCCGTCATCGCCGAGGACTACACGTTCGACAACCTCACCAAGGTCTCCCGCGCCACGGCCGCCTGGGTCAAGGCGCAGGCAGACGGCGACGGAAGCGTGGTCATCGGCTACGACACCCGGTTCCAGGGCGACGCCTTCGCGCGCCACGTGGCCCGCGTCCTCGCCAGCGAGGGCATCCGCGTCCGCCTCGCCTCGAC
>CAYPVZ010000489.1:0-3044 GCA_964414235.1 uncultured Rhodothermales bacterium
GCGCAGAGGCGGTCCAGCAGGTCGAGCTGATGGCGGACGTCGAGGTGGGCCGTCGGCTCGTCCAGCA
Organism: uncultured Rhodothermales bacterium; assembly: GCA_964414235.1. Classification (GTDB taxonomy): domain Bacteria; phylum Bacteroidota; class Rhodothermia; order Rhodothermales; family Rubricoccaceae; genus Rubrivirga. Next base: position 68 of record CAYPVZ010000489.1, read on the forward strand.
GGAGGAGGGGGGCGTCCTGGGCGAGGGCCTGGGCCAGCGCCACGCGCTGCTGCTCGCCACCCGAGAGGTGCGTCACCGCCCGGTCCGCCAGCGTTCCCAGATCGACGGCGTCGAGCGCGGCGTGGACGCGGGCGCGGTCGTCGCCAGCGAGTTTCTCGGTCCAGCCGAGGTGAGGCGAGCGGCCGAGCGCGACGACCTCGGCTGCCGTGAACTCGACCGCCAGGTCGGTTTGCTGGCGGACGAGCGCGAGGTAGCGTGCGCGCTCGCGCGCCGACCACTGGCGGACGGCCCGACCGTGCAGGTGCAACGTCCCGGCGTGGGGGAGGAGGCCCGCGATGGTTCGCAGCAGCGTCGTCTTGCCCGCGCCGTTGGGCCCGACCAGCGCGATTCGCTCGCCGTCGCACACGTCGAACGCCAGCTGGGCGAGGATAGGGCGGCCGTCGAGGGAAACGCCCAGACCGCGGGCGCGGAGCACGGGCACGTTCGCCGTCGGGGATCCGTTGTCGAGGCTCCGAGTCATGAACCCCATGCTACGTCGCCTCGCGCTCGCGCTTCCGCTCTTCCTCTCGGCCTGCGACAGCGGCAGCGGCAACGCGCAACTCGTGTTCGAAGACGACGCGCTGCTCTCGCCGGTCGAGGGCTACACCCGGGTCGGCACGGCCGGCGAGGTCGGCGCGCGCGACGCCGCGGACTGGCGGATCGGTCCGGCGTACGTCGGTCTGGTGTCGATCCTCTCGCTGCCCACGCCGAACCCGGTTACCCGGACGGGCTCCATCTCGCTCGCGTTCGACGTGGTCGGTGGCGTGCCGGGTGGGCTGGACGTCGTCGTTCTGGAGGAGGACGCGCTGACGGGACGAGTCACCTTCCGCAACCTGTCCGGCGGCCAGTGTCCCCAGGCCACGGCGTCGACGTTTTGCACCTTCGATCTGAGCGCCCGCCAGATCGACTTTCGCAACACCGGCGGTCTGTATCGGTTGGTCGTCCTGGACGGCCGAGGAATCGCCACCTACGGCGACGTTCAGGTTCAACTCTAGCGTCCGACCCCGGAAGATTCCCGGGGCGACCTGGGATATTCCCCTATGTCGGCTTCGTGGCCTCTGTGCCGTATTCTGGCCCTGCTGCACATTGAGTCACACACACGGAGGAATCCCCATGATCTCTCGCGTTTTTCTGGTGGAAGATCACCCCGTTATGCGGGAAGGCTACGCCAGCCTTCTGAATGCCGAGGCGGACCTCGAAGTCTGCGGTCAAGCATCGTCGGCTGAGGAGGCCTTTGAGGTGGCGACGGATCTCGACTTTGACGTTGCCATCGTCGACCTCTCGCTCCCGGGCGTCAACGGTATCGAGCTGATCAAGCGGTTGCGGTCGCTCGACACCGACCTCAAGGTCCTCGTCGTTTCGGCTCACGACGAGGCGCTTTATGCTGAGCGCGCCCTTCGGGCCGGCGCCCAGGGCTACCTCATGAAGCATGAGTCGGCCCGCCAGTTCGTGACCGCCGTCCGGGCCGTCCTCGACGGCGACCTCTACCTGAGCGACGCGCTCCAGAGCCGCCTGCTCCACGACCGGCTGGGTCACGGTGCAGCCGAGGCTTCGACCGTCTCGCGTCTGACGGACCGCGAGCTGGAGGTGTTCGAGCACTTCGGCCGGGGCCAGAGCACACGCGAAGTCGCGGAGGCGATGGGGCTCAGTCTCAAGACCATCGAGTCACACCGGGCCAACATCAAGCAGAAGCTGGGGATTGATCGCGCGGCCGAGTTCATGCAGCGCGCCGTGCTCTGGGTCGAGTCGTCAATGGCCATCCCGGGGGAGTCCTAGCCCGTCGAGTCGGGCCATTCCTTTGGGGGATTCCAAACCGGGAAGGGCGCTTCGATCCCAGCGGCAGCGATAATTTCGGCCATGCTCTCCGACGACCTCAAGGCGCAGACGCGCCGCCAGCACGACGCGGCCGAAGGCTCGCCGGCCATGCGCGCTGTGATGTCCGACGGCCTCGCCCACTCGGACTACCGTGACCACTTGGCCCGTCTCTTGGGCTTCTATACCCCGCTGGAAGCCGCCCTCGCGAAGGTGGACGGTCTCGACACCTGGGTGCCGGGCCTCGACGACCGCCTCGTCAAAACGGGCTGGCTGGCGGAGGACTTGAGCGCGCTCGACCCGGGTCCGATGGCGCCCACTGGCCACATGCCTGCGCTCGGCGTCGCAGAGGCGTTGGGCGTGCTCTACGTCGTGGAAGGGTCGACGTTGGGGGGGAGGCTGATCGAGCGGCACCTCCAGCGGACGCTGGGCCTGACGCCGCATGACGGGGCTCGCTTCTACCACAGCTACGGTGAGGCCCGCGGCCCGCGCTGGACCACGTTTAAGGCCGCACTCGACGCGTACGGCGAGGCGCATCCCGACGCCGCGTCCGACGTGATCGCCGCTGCCGCCGACACGTTCCAGGTCTTCTCGGTCTGGCTGGCGGCCCCGCTCGGCGAGGAGGCCCATGTCTGAGACCACGCCGGCTACGGCCTCCCGCGAGCCGGTTACGCTGACCAACTGTGATCGCGAGCCGATCCACATCCCCGGCGCCATCCAGCCCCACGGCGTGCTGGTCGCCGTCGACGCGGAGCGGCTCACGGTCGTCCAGGTCAGCGAGAACGTGGCGATGCTGTTCGCCGCCGATCCGGAGGTCGTCATGGGGCGACCGCTCTCGCACCTGATCCCGGCGTCGGCCGTCGCCGAGTTGGACCCGGTCTTGAACGGGGCCGCTGTCGAGGACGTGAGCCCATTCCAGGCCGTCATCGACGGGCCGGACGGGCCGCTGGTGGCCGACGTGACGGTCTCGCGTTCGGGGCCGGCGCTCGTGCTCGAGTTCGAAGTCGCCCGTCACGGGTTTCTGCTGGAGCGGATCCGCGCACCACGCCCGGTCCACCGCGCTCTCCATGCGCTGGAGCGCGCGCCGACGCTGGAGGCTATGTGCGACGCGCTCCAGCGCATGGAG
>CAYPVZ010000490.1:0-3040 GCA_964414235.1 uncultured Rhodothermales bacterium
GGCTGGCCCTCGGCTCGAAACGTCGGCGTCGTGAACACCTCGACGCGCCCGTCGAGCACGCCGAAGATGTCGACCGACGAGGCCTTCCCGAAGCTGACCGGATGGTCGTGGTTGCCCACGATCATGACGATCGGGATGCCGGCCGCGGCGAGCGGCCGGAGCGCCTCGGCGAACTGCTTCTGCTGCGTCGGCGTCGGGTCGGCCGTCCGGTAGGCGTCGCCGGCGAACAGGAACAGGTCGATGTCGTCGGCAACGGCGCGCGCGACGACGGCGTCGAACGAGCGGCGGAAGTCGAGGAGGCGCGTGTTGAGGCCGGTCGCCGGATCGAGCCGCCCGTGCGTCTCGTAGCCGAAGTGGACGTCGGCGCAGTGGAGGAGCGTCATGGCGAGAGTCTAACGAGGCGGGGGTGACAGGCTCGTGCCCATCACCCCCGCCAGTCTGCCCGAGGCGTCGTTACCAGCCGATGCGGCCGCCAGAGCCGCCGCCCTCGGTCTGAGGTCTCGGCTGGGCTGCGTCGCGCTCGCGCATCCGGTCGAGCATGTCGCGGGCCGGGCGGTCCTCGGTCTGGTTTCGGTTGTTGCCGGAGCTCCGCGAACTGCGCCGGCCGTCGCCCGGCCAGTAGCCGCCGGCGTCGCCGATGCGGCCGCGGCGCGTGGGCGCCTGGTAGTTGTCGGGCTTCTCGAACCGGAGGGCCGGGTCGATGCGGAGCGTCGAGTCGCCCTCGGTCTGGAGCAGACTGAGGAACTTGCCGACGTTGCGGAGGCCCGTCCGGCCACCCTGGCCGATGGACGTCGAGGGATAGGTGATGCGGCGGTCATCGAAGCCCGTCCACGAGCCGACGACCAGCTGGGGCGTCATGCCGACGAACCAGCCGTCGGCGTTCTCCTGCGTCGTGCCCGTCTTGCCGGCCACGTCGAGCGGCCCGACGCCGCGGTAGCCGCCGAGCCCGCGGCCCGTGCCGGCGCGGACGACGGCGCGCATGGCGTCGAAGGTCGTGTACGCCGTCGACGGGTTCATGACCTCGCGGGAGACCGGCGTGAAGTCCTCGATCACGTTGCCGTAGCGGTCCTCGATCCGGGCGACGGCGAGGACGATCTGCGGCGGAACGTCGGGGTTCTGCGGGCGCTCTTCCTCGATCGTCGGGCCGTGGTAGACGCCATAGTTGGCGATGGTCGAGTAGGCCGAGACCAGCTCCAGCAGCGTCACGTCCTGCGTGCCGAGCCCGATGGAGCGGGGGTAGCAGTCGTTCTTGTCGGCCTCGAAGGCCGGGCAGACCTCGGCCCACTTCGCAGCCGGCACCTGGATGGCCTGCTGGCCCGCACGGCACGTCAGCCCGAAGCGGCGCAGGTTCTGACGGTCGCGCGCGCAGTCGAGGACCGGGGGCGGCAGTTCGATGGGCGTCCGGATGCCGAGCTGGTAGGCCGTCTTGGCGATGGCAGCCGTCCCGAAGTGCTTCGTGATGCGGGCCGCAACGACGTTGCGCGAGTTCTGGAGCCCGTTCTGGAGCGAGACGTAGCCGGCGTAGCCGCCGCCCGAGTTCTTCGGGGCCCAGTCGCCCCACTGGAACGGGCTGTCGAAGACGCCGGACTCGGGCGAGAACCCCTCGTTGAACGCCGTCGAGTAGACGAACAGCTTGAACGTCGAGCCCGGCTGGCGGCGCGCCTGCCCGGCGTGGTCGTACTTGTTGCGGACGAAATCACGGCCGCCGACCCAGGCCTTGATCTGGCCGTTCGTCGGGTCCATGGCGATGAGGCTGGCCTCGAGGCGCGTCCGCTCGGCCTTGAGCGAGTCCATGAAGGCGCTGTTCTGCCGGAGCTCGGCGACGGCCGCCTCGGCCGACGTGCTGCCGGCTGTCATCCGCCGGAAGCGGTCCGTCTGGCGGATGTACTCGTTGACGACGGCGGTATTCCGGGCCCACCAGTAGCGGAATCCGTCGGTGCGCGTGCCGCCCCAGCCGCTGTTGACGATCCCCTGGAGGTCGTCCATCTCTTCCTGGACCGCCTGCGTCGCCAGTGCCTGCATGCGGCTGTCGATGGTCGTCCGGATGACGAGGCCGTCCTTGTATGGGTTGTAGTCGTGGGCCTCGGCCCACTCGCGGAACCACAGGCGGAGGACCTCGGCGAAGTGCGGCGCAAGGTTGTCCTCGTGGCTGTAGACGTTGAACGCCAGCCGGATGGGCGAAGCCGTCGCCTCGGCATAGGTCGCGTCGTCAATGACGCCCTGGTTGTGCATATTCATCAGGACCGTGTTGCGGCGATCGATGGAGGCCTGGTTCTGGCTCTCCGTGATCAGCTCGCCCTCGGCGTCGAAGCACTCGGCAGACATCCCACCGTCCGCCAGGCAGGGGTTGAACCGGCTGTTGGCCGCCAGCATCCCGATGAGCGTCGCAGCCTCGGGCGCGTCGAGGTCGGCAGCCGGCTTCGAGAAGAACGTCTGGCTGGCGGCCTCGATGCCGTAGGCGTTGTAGAGGAACGGGACTGTGTTGAGGTAGGCCTCCAGAATCTCCGGCTTCGTGTAGGTCCGCTCGATCCGGACGGCGATGAGGATCTCCTTGGCCTTTCGGACGACCGACTTCTCTCCGACTTTGAACCCGGTGTCTTCCTTGTAGAGGTTTCGCGCCAGCTGCATGGTCACGGTCGAGGCACCGCGCGCGTCTCCCTTGGTGATGAAGTCCTTGATGATGGCCCCGATGGCGTACATGTCGACGCCCCAGTGCTGGTAGAACCGGCGGTCTTCGGTGGCGACGAGTGCCTGGGGGACGAAGTGGCTCATCTCGTCAAGCGAGACCCACGTCCGGTTCTCGCCGTCGTAGTAGCGGGCCAGCTCCTGTCCGTCGGCCGTGAGGACCTGCGTGGCGAGTAGGTTGCGCGGGTTCTCGATCTGCTCGAACGACGGGAGGTCCTTACTGAGCCACGCGATGACGCCGAGGCCGGCGAAGATGCCGAGCCCGATGAGGCCCAGCACGACGGCGAAGGCGCGGCCGAGGCGCCGGCGGCGTTCGGCCGCCGGGCCGGTCGGTGGCGGTGGAGCAGCCGGGGCG
>CAYPVZ010000491.1:0-3032 GCA_964414235.1 uncultured Rhodothermales bacterium
GGGCCGCTTCGGCGACTTCGGCGGCGCGTTCGTCCCCGAGATCCTCCACCCGGTGCTCGACGCCGTCCGCGAGGCGTGGGCCGAGGCGAAGGCCGACCCCGGCTTCCAGGCCGAGTACCGGCGGCTGCTCCGCGACTACGTCGGCCGCCCGACGCCGCTGACGCGCTGCGACCGGCTGACGGAGCGGCTCGGCGGGGCCACGATCTACGCCAAGCGCGAAGACCTCTGCCACACCGGCGCGCACAAGATCAACAACGCCATCGGGCAGGTCCTGCTGGCGCGGCGGATGGGCAAGGAGCGGATCATCGCCGAGACCGGCGCCGGCCAGCACGGCGTCGCCACGGCCACGGCCTGCGCCCTCTTCGGCATCGAGTGCGTGGTCTACATGGGCGCCGAGGACGTCGAGCGCCAGCACCTCAACGTGCAGCGGATGCGCCTTTTGGGCGCCGAGGTGCGGACGGCCACGAGCGGCAGCCAGACGCTCAAGGACGCCACGAACGAGGCCTTCCGCGACTGGGTCTCGAACCCGACCACGACCTACTACGTGATCGGCTCGGCCATCGGGCCGCACCCGTACCCGGCGATGGTCCGCGACCTCCACCGCGTCATCGGCGAGGAGACGCGCCGCCAGCTGGCCGAGCAGACCGGCAGCGAGACGCCCGACGCCGTCGTCGCGTGCGTCGGCGGCGGGTCGAACGCCATCGGCATCTGGGCGCCGTTCGTGGGCGACGCGGGCGTTCGGCTCATCGGCGTCGAGGCCGCGGGCGAGGGGCTCGACGGCAAGCACGCGGCGACGCTCACGCGCGGCGAGCCGGCCGTCTTCCACGGCACGCGGACGTTCCTCCTGCAGGACGCCGACGGCCAGGTCCAGATCGCGCACTCGATCTCGGCCGGCCTCGACTACCCCGGCGTCGGCCCCGAGCACGCCTACCTCAAGGACACCGGCCGCGTCGAGGTCCGCACCGCGACCGACGCGGAGGCCATCGAGGGCGTGAAGCTGATGGCCGAGACCGAGGGCATCATCCCGGCGCTGGAGACGGCCCACGCCATCGCCGCGCTGCCCGCGCTGGCGGCGGAGATCGGCCAGGGCGGCACCATCGTGCTCAGCTGCTCCGGCCGCGGCGACAAGGACATGGCAACGATCTCCGCCCACCTCGACTAACGCGACGTGTCCCCGATTCTCCCCCGCACGTCGAGGCGCGCCGCCAGCGGCTCATGGGCCGATCGTCAGCGGCTGAGGCGACGCACGCCAGCGGCTGACGGGTCGGCTGCCAGCCCCTGGCGTGCCGTCCGTCAGCGGCTGAGGCACGGCACGCGAGCCCCATCCCCGCGTCGCGCGCCCCGATGACCTGGACGCACCCGGACCGCTACGAGGTCTCTGACGACCGCGACCGCCTCGACTTCGGGGCGGTCCACGCCTATCTCAAGCGGTCGTACTGGTCGCCCGGCGTCCCCCTCGACGTCGTCGAGCGCTCGGCGGCCGGCTCGATTCCGTTCGGGCTCTACGCGCCGGACGGCGCCCAGGTCGGCTACGCGCGCGTGGTCTCCGACAGAGCCACGTTCGCCTACGTCGCCGACGTGTACGTGCTCGAAGCGCACCAGGGTCGCGGGCTCGGCCGGTGGCTGATGGCGTGCGTCCTCGCCCACCCCGACCTCCAGGGCCTCCGCCGCTGGCTCCTCACCACGCAGGACGCGCACGGGCTCTACGAGAAGCTCGGCTTCGAGCTGGCCCCGTTCCCGGAGCGGTTCATGGTCATGTCCCAGCCCAAGCCCTACGGCGTCCCCCTCCGCCTCGGCACCGAGGCGGACACCCCCGACACTCCATGACGCGCCTCCGCGCCCACCTCGACGGCCTCCGCCAGCGCGGCGAGACGGCCCTCGGCCTCTTCCTCACGGCCGGCTTCCCCGCGCCCGACGCCACGCTCTCCATCCTCCAGGCCGTCGACGAGGCCGGGGCGGACTTCATCGAGCTGGGGATGCCGTTTTCCGATCCCGTCGCCGAGGGCCTGCCGATCCAGCAGGCGTCGGAGCGGGCGCTGGCGCAGGGCGCCACGATGGCGCACACGTTCGAGACGGCCGCCGCCTTCCGCCGCCAGTCGGAGACACCGCTCGTGCTGATGGGCTACGCCAATCCGGTGATGCGCTACGGCGTGAGCGACTTCTGCGCCGACGCCGCGTCTTCGGGTGTGGATGGCCTCATCCTCCCCGACGTCCCGCCCGAGGAGTCGGGCGAGCTCGAAGAGGCCGCCGCCCGACACGGGCTCTCCATCACCCACCTGATCGCGCCGAACACCTCCGACGACCGCGTCCGCCTCGTCGACGACCGCTCGACCGGGTTCGTCTACGCCGTGAGCGTGACGGGCCTGACCGGGACCGGGCTCGGCGACGAGGACGCGACCGACGCCTACCTCGCCCGCGCCCGCCAGCTTGTCTCGCAGCCGCTGCACGGCGGCTTCGGGATCTCGTCCCGCGCCGACGCCGAGCGGCTGACGCGCCACACCGACGGGTTCATCGTCGGGAGCGCGCTGATCCGCCAGGCGGAGCGGCTCTGGGACGACCGGGATCTCACCGATTCCGCACGGCTGGCGGGCGTCGCCGACTGGGCCCGCTCGTTGAAACCCGGCGCCCCCGCAACGCCATGACCCGACGCCTCGCCGCCCTCGCCCTAGTCGCCGCTCTCCTCGCCGGGTGCCAGGTCATCGACCCTGGACCGCCCGCCTCCCGCGGCGACACCGAGGAAATCCTCGTTGCGACCGACAGCGCGACGTGGGCCGGGCCGGTCGGCGACGCACTCCGGGCCGAGCTGGCGAAGCCCGTGGCGACGCTGCCGAACAGCCAGGGCGCCTTCAAGCTCCGCCTCGTCCCGCTCTCGTCGCGGACGTTCGCCATGCTGAAGCGGTCGCCCGCCGTCGTCTTCGCTGCCCGCGTCGACGCCGAGGGCGAGATCGGAGAGTTCCTGCGCACCCGGGTCGGCGAGGGCAACCTCGCGGCCGTCCGCTCCGGACAGACGGCCGCCATCAACGCCCGCGAGG
>CAYPVZ010000492.1:0-3015 GCA_964414235.1 uncultured Rhodothermales bacterium
CGCCGTGACCCACGTCCCGACCCCGACCAACGAGCCCGTCCGCGACTACGCGCCCGGCAGCCCCGAGCGCGCCTCGCTGCGGCGCGAGCTGCTGACGATGCGCGAGCGCGAGATCGAGGTCCTGCCCGTCATCGACGGCCAGCGCGTCGAGACCGGACGAACGGAGACGATCCACCCGCCCCACGAACTCTCACGCACGCTCGGCACGTTCCACAAGGCGCGGACCGAGGATGTCGAGCGGGCCATCCAGGGTGCCCTCGACGCGCGCCACGACTGGAGCCGGATGGCGTGGAGCGACCGCGCCGCCGTCTTCCTGAAGGCCGCCGAGCTGCTGGCGGGGCCGTTCCGCGACCGGATGAACGCGGCCACGATGCTCGGGCAGTCGAAGAATCCATACCAGGCCGAGATCGACGCGGCCTGCGAGATGGTTGACTTCTTCCGGTTCAACGTGGCGTTCTACCGCGAGATGCTGGAAGAGCAGCCGATCAGCGCGCCCGGGATCTGGAACCGGACCGAGTACCGACCCCTGGAGGGCTTCGTCTTCGCCGTCACGCCGTTCAACTTCACGTCGATCGCCGCCAACCTGCCGACGGCACCGGCGCTGATGGGCAACACGGTCCTCTGGAAGCCCGCGCCGACACAGACATACTCGGCGCAAGTCATCGTCGAACTGCTCGAAGCCGCTGGCCTGCCGCCGGGCGTCATCCAGTTTCTGCCCGGCGACGGCGCCGACGTGGGCGATCCGGTCCTGGCGAGCGAGCACCTCGCCGGCCTCCACTTCACGGGCTCGACGAAGACGTTCAACCACCTGTGGCGCGAGATCGGCCAGAACCTCGACCACTACCGCGCCTACCCGCGCATCGTCGGCGAGACGGGCGGGAAGGACTTCATCGTGGCCCACCGCAGCGCCGACCCGGCCGCGGTCGCGACGGCCATCGTGCGCGGGTCGTTCGAGTACCAGGGCCAGAAGTGCTCGGCCGCGAGCCGGATCTACGTCGAGGAGGCGATCTGGCCCGAGGTCCAGCAGCACCTGGCCGACCAGCTGGCGGAGATCGGCCAGCCCGGCCCGGTCGAGGATTTTTCGACCTTCGTCAATGCCGTCATCGACGAGCGGTCGTTCGACAAGATCACCGGCTACGTCGAGCGCGCCCGCCAGTCGGACGGCGTCGAGGTGGCGCACGGCGGGTCGTTCTCGAAGGACGAGGGCTACTTCGTAGACCCGACCGTCCTGGTGGTCGACGACCCGAGCTACGAGACGATGGAGCAGGAGATCTTCGGCCCGGTGGCGTCGATCTTCGTTTCGAAGAACCGATCGTTCGATGAGCTGCTGGACCTCGTGGACGCGACGAGCCCCTACGCGCTGACGGGCGCCGTCTTCTCGCAGGACCGTGCCGTGCTCGCGCACGCGACCGACCGGCTGGCGGACGCCGCAGGCAACTTCTACCTCAACGACAAGCCCACGGGCGCCGTCGTCGGGCAGCAGCCGTTCGGCGGCGCCCGCGGCTCGGGGACGAACGACAAGGCCGGCTCAAAGCTGAACCTGCTCCGCTGGGCCAGCCTCCGGTCCATCAAGGAGACGTTCGTCCCTCCGACGCACTACGCATACCCGTTCCTCGACACCGACGCCCCGAGCGTCGCGAGCGATGGGACGACGGAGGACGCACACCTCTCATGACCTTCCGAAGCGTCCACCACCCCGGCGCCACGTCGCGGCCGTGGCTGGCGCTCCAGGCCCAGGCTCGGCCCGTCGCGCTGGCCCTGCTCGCCGTGATGACGGTCGGGCTGGCGGCAGCGCTGCAGGGGCGCGCCATCCTGTGGCCGTTCGTCGGCGGGGCCGGGCTGGCGTACGCCCTGGCGGCGGCCTACGGGCAGGGCCAGCTCGTCGTGACGCCCGCGCAGGTCGAGGTCCGCGGCCCGTTCGCGGCGCTCCAGTCGGTGTGGGAGGCCGCGGCCGAGCCGCCGCAGTCGACGTTGCTGCCCGTATCGTCGGCAAAGCTCCAGTACGGCGAGCTCACCGTCGGCCTCGGCGACGCCATCGTCACGTTCCGCGCGGAGGACTGGCCCGAGTTCGACGAGCTCGTCGACGCGTTCCGCCAGTCGGCGCGCGAAGGGGCCATGATGCTGGAAGCGGCGCCATGAACCCCTCGGAGCGTCCTCGTGTGCCCGAGCCCTGTCTCCCCTTCCCGGTGGAGGGAGAGCAATCAGACGACGATTGCAATAACGGAGCATCGGGTCCGCCGTCGGCCGGCGATTACTGGAACTGGTGCCCCAACTGCGGCGCCCGCCTCGTGGACCACCGCTGCAAGCGGCGCTGCCCGCGCTGCAGCTACTACATGAGCTGCAGCGACTTCGACTGACAGACGGGCTGGCGACGCATGCCGCCAGCCCCACGGGAGGTCACGCGAACGCGCTGAGGCCCGTCGCCTCCTGGCCGAGGACGAGCGTGTGGACCTCGTCCGTGCCCTCGTAGGTCACGACCGATTCCAGATTCGCCATGTGGCGCATGACGGGGTAGATGCCCAAGATGCCGTTGCCGCCGAGGAGCTGGCGGCTCTGGCGCGCGACAGCCAGCGCCATCCGGACGTTGTCACGCTTCGCCAGCGAGACGTGCTGCGGGCGCATCGTGCCCTCGTCCTTCATGCGTCCGAGGCGCCACGCGACGAGCTGGGCCTTGGTGATCTCCGCCAGCATGTCGGCGAGGTACGACTGCACGAGTTGGAAACCGGCGATCGGCTGGCCGAACTGCTCGCGCGAGGTCGTGTGCTGGATCGCCGCGTCGTAGCACGCCATGGCCGCGCCGAGGACACCCCAGCCGATGCCGTAGCGGGCCTGGGTGAGGCACGAGAGCGGTCCCTTGAGCCCCTTCACGTTCGGCAGCATCGCCGACGCCGGCACGCGCACGTCGTCCAGGATGACCTCCGAGGTGACGGCGGCGCGGAGGCTCCACTTGTCCATGATGCGCGGCGTCGAGTCGCCTGGCATGTCGGTCTCGACGCCGCGCATCATGGACAAGTG
>CAYPVZ010000493.1:0-3011 GCA_964414235.1 uncultured Rhodothermales bacterium
GTCAACGAGATCCAGTCGGTGCTCCGGCAGCACTTCGAGCAGATCGCCATGGCGAAGGTGGCCGAGAGCGCCCGCCAGGCGCGCGAGATGAACTTCGTCGGCGACGACGCCCTCGTCGTGATGAACGACGCGCGGCGGTTCCACGTCGCCAAGGCCGAGGTCGTCCGCCTCAGCGAGCAGGGCTACCTGCCGCCGGCGCCGCGGACGCACATCCGCGTGCTCGGCGCGCCGGGCCGCGCCCAGTTCGACATCGCGCTCCACCAGTTCCGCGAGGGCGGCTACATCTCGGCCTACGACCAGTACCTCGCCCAGCGCCTCGCCTGGGTCATGACCGGCGGCGACCTGACCGGGCCCGCCGAGGTCCACGAGGACTACCTCCTGGAGCTCGAGCGCGAGGTGTTCCTCTCGCTCCTGGGCGAGGAGAAGACGCAGGCCCGCATCCAGAGCATCCTGACGACCAACAAGCCGCTCCGCAACTAAGCCCCCGGCTGGCGGCGCGCGTCGCCAGCGGGACATGCACTCTACCGATATGCAACTCCACGAAGCCTACGTCGTCGCGTCCGTCCGCACCCCGGTCGGCAAGGCCAAGAAGGGCGCGCTCAAGGACGTCCGCCCGGAGCACCTCGGCGCCGTCGCCGTCAACGGGGCGCTGGCCCGCGTGCCGGGCCTGACGGCCGAGGCCGTCGACGACCTCGTCCTCGGCTGCGCCTTCCCCGAGGGGCCGCAGGGCATGAACATGGCCCGCGCCATCGCCCAGAAGGCGAAGCTCCCGGACTCCGTGCCGGGCGTCACCGTCAACCGGTTCTGCTCGTCCGGCATCCAGACCATCGCCCAGTCCTACAACGCCGTGGCGCTGGGGCAGATGGACTGCGTCATCGCCGGCGGCGTCGAGTCGATGTCGTCCGTCCCGATGGGCGGGTTCTACTTCGCCCCGGACCCCGGGCTGGCGGCCGAGGACCCCGATTTCTACGCCTCGATGGGCATCACGGCCGAGAACGTGGCCGACCAGTTCGGCATCAGCCGCGAGGACCAGGACGCGTTCGCGCTCCAGAGCCACCAGCGCGCCGCCGCGGCCATCGAGAACGGCACGTTCGACGCCGAGCTGGTGCCGGTGCCGGTGGAGGAGACCGTCTACGACGCGGAGACGAAGTCGACCACGACGCGGAGCTTCGAGCACACGACCGACGAGGGCCCACGCGCGGACACCTCGCTGGAGGCGCTCGCCAGCCTCCGGCCTGCCTTCAAGGCAGGCGGCTCCGTGACCGCCGGCAACGCGTCGCAGATGAACGACGGCGCCGCGGCGACCGTCATCATGAGCAAGGGGCTCGCCGACGACCTCGGCGCGGACCCGATGGCCCGGATGCTGGGCTATGCCGTGGCCGGCGTGGCGCCCGAGATCATGGGCATCGGGCCCATGAAGTCCATCCCGAAGGTGCTCGATCAGGTCGGGCTGACGCTCGCCGACATCGACCTGATCGAGCTCAACGAGGCATTCGCGAGCCAGTCGCTGGCGATCCTCCGCGAGCTGGACATCCCGCAGGACAAGGTCAACGTCAACGGCGGGGCCATTGCCCTCGGCCACCCGCTCGGCTGCACTGGCGCCAAGCTGACGGCGACGCTGCTCCACGAGATGGAGCGGCGCGGCTCGCGCTACGGCATCGTCACGATGTGCATCGGCGGTGGGATGGGCGCCTCGGCGGTCTTCGAGAACCTGCGGCGGTAGCCCATCTATTTCATACCGGATGCGGGCGCCGGGGCTTGGCCTCGGCGCCCGCTCTGTTTCTGGCCGGATGGCGTCGGGAGAATGGGGCGTGTGGTGTATCGTGGGGCATCGTCCCCCCAGCAATCCAACCCCACAGTGCCATGCCCATCCAGTATGCCCTGTACGACAACCGGCTCACGCCGGACCCGGACGACCGCTACGCGCAGGTCCTCTCCGACGGGTCCGTCTCGCTCGACGACCTCGCCGACCACATTGCGGCGACCGGCTCCGAGACGCTCCGCTCCTCGGTCACCCGGGCCGACGTGCTTACCGTGCTCCGCGCCGTCAACGAAGCCATCCGCGACTTCCTGGCCGACGGGGCCCGCGTCAACCTCCCGTTCGCGCAGTTCTCGGTCTCGCTTCAGGGGGCCTTCGCCAACGACGACGACCCGTACGACCCCGCCCGCCACACCATCGTCCCGCGGGTCCAGCCGGGGCAGGCCCTCCGCGACGCGTTCCGGTCCGGGATCACGGTGACGAAGGTGTCACCGAACCGACGCGCGCCGGTTCCGCTCCACTACGTCGACCTCAACGGCCCCGTGACCGACGGGCCGCTGACGCCGGGCGGGATGGGCCGCGTCGACGGCGACCGCCTCGCCTTCGACCCGGCGGTGCCCGAGCAGGGCGTGTTCTTCGTGGCCCCGGACGGGGCCGAGACGCGGGTCGAGACGTTCGGGCAGGTGGCCCCGAGCCGGCTCCTGTTCCTGGTCCCCGCGCTGGCGGCCGGGACCTACCGGCTGGAGGTGCGCGCCGCGTTCGGCGACACGGTCCGGACCGGGCGGCTCGACGCCGCGCTGACGGTGGCCTGAGCCCGCCTCGGAGGGCGGGACCGACACCTTCTAGGGTCAGACCGTCTGACCCTATAAGGGTGGGCCGTCTGTCCGTATAAGGTCAGGAGACGAGACCCTACGAGGTCAGACGGCCTGACCGTATGGGGTCGCGCCCGGTGACCGTACGCGGTCTGGGCCTCGGCCCGCCGCTGGCGCCGGCCGCCGCCCGACGAAACCGAGAGCGGCCCCGCCTCTCCGAAGAGGGGCGGGGCCGCAGGGGGGAGCGCCCCGAACGGGCGCCCGAACGGGCGGCTAGTCGGCGCGCTGGCGGAGCTTCCGTGCGGCGAAGGCGCCGCCGGCGAGGGCGAGCAGGCCGAGCCCGCCGTCGAGCGGGACCGACTGCGTCGGGGCCGAGGGCGTGCCGGGGTCGCCGCCCGGGCCGGGGGGCTGGGCCGACGCGGCGCCGGCAAGGGCGACGA
>CAYPVZ010000494.1:0-3006 GCA_964414235.1 uncultured Rhodothermales bacterium
GGCTCACGCCGAACTTGGACAGGCTCCCGCCCGACTTCGTCCACGGCCCGGGCGCGACCGACGCCAGCTTGACGCGGACGCCGAAGGCCGGCGGCTGCCCGGCGGCGTCCGACAGCTCCAGGATCTGCTCGAACTCGGTCACCTTCTCGACGATCGGGACCACGGTCCGGCCCAGCCGCTGGAACGTCAGGATGAGCCGGAGCATCGCCGCGTCCTTGTAGCCGTTGACGAGGCACAGCGTCTCGTCCGACTCCAGCCGCGGCAGCGTGGCGACGAGCTCGGCCTTCGAGCCGCACTCGATGCCGCATCCGAACGGCCGGCCTGCCTCGACGATCTCGTCGACCACCTCGCGGAGCTGGTTGACCTTGACCGGGTAGACCGACGTGTAGCCACCGCGGTAGCCAGCCTCTTCCGTGGCCTGCGCGTACGCCGCGTTGAGCGCGCGCACGCGCGCCGCCAGTACGTCCTGGAAGCGGATGACGGCCGGAAGCGCCAGCCCACCCGCGACCACTTCGTCGACGACGGCCTGGAGGTCGATCCGCGCGTCGAGCCGCGGGTCGGGCTTCACACTGACGTTGCCGTCGTCGTTGACGCCATAGAACCCCTCGCCCCAGGCTGGCATGTGGTAGAGGTCTTCGGCGGCGGAAGGGGTCCAGGCCTCGTCGGAGGCGATCATCGGGTCGACGTCGAGCAACGCGGTGGGGGGGAGACGGGATAGGCACGAGCGAACGCGCCCGAAGGTCCCTCGCGGCGGAGCGTCCGGTTGCCAAGTCTGCGGGAACCCTGCGGTGCAGCGTGGTGCCCGCGGAACGCCGTGCCGCCTCGCCGAGTGAAGGCACCATCCCCGCCCTCGACCGATGAGCCGTCCCGTCTCCGACTTCGTCCGCCACCACTTCCGCCACTTCAACGCCGCCGCGCTGGTCGACGCCGCCGAGGGCTACCGCGCCCACGTCGACGGTGGCGGCAAGATGCTCGTCGCGCTGGCGGGCGCCATGAGCACGGCCGAGCTCGGCCTGTCGCTGGCCGAGATGATCCGCCGCGGCTTCGTCGACATCCTCTCGTGCACGGGCGCCAACCTCGAAGAGGACCTGTTCAATCTCGTCGCGCACGACCACTACGAGCGGATCCCCAACTGGCGCGACCTCACGCCGGCCGACGAGCAGGCGCTCCTCGACCGCGGCATGAACCGCGTGACCGACACGTGCATTCCCGAGGAGGAAGCCTTCCGCCGGCTCGAAGACGCGCTCGTCGACGAGTGGAAGCGGATGGAGGCCGAGGGCGAGCGGCTCTTCCCGCACCAGGTGCTTTACAACATCATCCGCTCCGGCCGGCTGGAGGAGCACTACCAGATCGACCCGAAGGACTCGTGGCTCGTCGCCGCCGCCGAGCGCGACCTGCCCATCGTCACGCCCGGCTGGGAGGACTCCACGACGGGCAACATCTTCGCCGCGCACGTCCTCCTCGGCGACGTCAAGAGCCCGCACACCGTCAAGCACGGGATCGAGTTCATGACGTGGCTGGCCGACTGGTACACCGACAACGCCGACGGGCTCGGCATCGGCTTCTTCCAGATCGGCGGCGGCATCGCGGGCGACTTCCCGATCTGCGTCGTCCCCATGCTGGAGCAGGACATGGACCGCCGCACGCCGCTCTGGGGCTACTTCGCCCAGATCTCGGACTCGACGACCAGCTACGGCTCCTACTCCGGCGCGGTCCCGAACGAGAAGATCACCTGGGGCAAGCTGGCGACGGACACGCCGCGCTACCTCATCGAGAGCGATGCGACCATCGTGGCGCCGCTCATCTTTCAGTACGTCCTGGAGCGGTCCGAGCGCGGCGAAAAATAGGGGCGCCAGAGGCTGGACGCCGTGCGCAGGCGGTGTACGTTCGGCCGCCCTGCTCGCCCTCCCGTGTTTCTCGTCCCGACCCAGCTCAAGCCCTCGTCCATCCACGGCACCGGCGTGTTCGCCGTAACAGCCATCGCAGCCGGCACCCGGCTCTGGGAGTTCACTGAGGGCGTCGACTGGCGCATCGAGGCGGAGACCATGGCCGCGTTTCCGGAGCCGTTCCAGTCGCGGCTCCGTGCCTGGAGCTACCTCGACACGGACGGCCGCTACGTCCTCTGCGGCGACACGGCCAAGTTCATGAACCACTCGGACGCGCCGAACTGCGACGAGCCCGACGGCGCGACGGTCGCCAATCGCGACATCGCGGCCGGCGAGGAGCTGACCTGCGACTACCGGACGTTCGACGCGGAGAGCCAGCGCAAGGGAGAGACCTTCGACCCGGCGCTGTCCTGAGGGCCCTGCCCTTCCGGCACGTCAGGCCATCAGGAAGTCGCGGACGGTGGTGGCAAACGTCGGCACGTCGACGCCCTGGATGGGGTGGTCGAGGCCGGGGAGGATCCACAGTCGCGCATCCGGGAGCGCTCGGTAGAGCCCGACGGCGTGGCGGACGTCGAAAAACCGGTCGGCGTCCCCGGCCGAGACGAGCGTCGGGCAGGAGATTCGGCCGAGGGCGTCGTCCGTCAGGGGCGCTTCAGGAAGCTGGCGGGTGAAGGCGACGAGTTGTTCTGTGAGCCGCCGCCAGCGGTCGGCGCCGTGGATCTCGGCGAGGCGGCGGGCCCAGAACGGGTGCGCGGCTTCCATTCGGTCGGGATCCATCGGGTCCACCATCGGCGCGACCTCGGCCTCGCTCCACTGGACGTTCGCGGCGTGGACCGCCAGTCGGGCGATGCGGTCGGGGACCGTGAGCGCCGTGGCGAGGGCGATGCCTGCGCCCATCGAGAAGCCGAAGACGCGGAGGTCCTCCAGTTCGAAGTACTCGATGGCCGCTATTGCAGCATCCGTAAATGTCTTCCACGTCGGGGCGGCCTCGCCGAGGTCGCCGCTCTGGCCGTGTCCCGGGAAGTCAAGCCCGTAGACCCGGAAGTTGTGCTCCCAGACGCGGATCAGCCGGTCCGTCTCCAGCGCCGTCGAGCCGAGCGCGCCGTGGAGGACGAGCAGC
>CAYPVZ010000495.1:0-2992 GCA_964414235.1 uncultured Rhodothermales bacterium
CGTCGCGATGGTCGGCGCAGGGCTCTACTTCTACGTCGGCCTCGATGCGCTTCTGGCCGTCCTGCCGATCGTCGATCCGATCCGGCGGATCCGATGGGACCGGAAGCCGCTGCCTGGACTCCGACTGGCGGCGGCCGTGGCCACATCGGCGACGGCGCTGCTGATGGCCCGCGCGCTGTTCGACGGCGAGCCCGAGGCCGCCCGTCGGATCGCTCACCTGGGCCTGGGGGTGTTCCTCGCGCTCGTCGGGAACGCGCTGCCGGCGGTGCCGCCGAACCTGTTCATCGGGGTCCGCCTGCCGTGGACGCTCCGCGACCGCCGCGTGTGGGTACGAACGCACCGGACGGCCGGACACGGCCTCGTCGCCCTCGCACTCGGGCTCGTCGCGCTCTGGCCCGTGCTGGACGTCGCCACCTACGAGTCCGTAACGGTCGCGGCGCTGCTCACGGCGGCCATCGCCATCGTCGCCTACTCCTGGATGTTGTCTCGCCAGCCCGAGGCTTAGCCATGCCTGTCTACCGATTTATCTTGACAATGACCTCGATTCTCGCCGCACTGGCGGCGCCCGCCGGCGCGCAGGACGCGACCTGGACCGAGCACGCAGACACGCTCGTCGGACGGAGCGGCACGCTGTACGGCACACTCACGCGCCCCGACGTCGACGGCCCCATTCCCGTCGCCCTGCTCATCGCTGGCTCGGGGCCGACCGACCGCGACGGCAACCAGGCCGGCCACGGCCCGGCCACGCTCGTCAAGCTGGCGCACGCCCTCGCCGCGCGCGGCATCGCCACGCTGCGGACCGACAAGCGCGGCGTCGCGCAGAGCGCCGGGGCCATCACGGCGCTCTCCGACATCACGTTCGTGGGCTACGCGGACGACGCGGCGGACTGGACGGACCGGCTCCAGGCCGACCCGCGGTTCTCCACCGTCTCCCTCGTCGGCCACAGCGAGGGCGGGCTGCTGGCGCTGATCGCCGGACGTGCCCGCGGCGCCGACGGCATCGTGACGCTGGCCGGCGTCGGCGCGCCCATCGGTGACGCGCTCCGCCGCCAGCTCTCCGATCCCCAGCGCCTGCCCGACGATGCGCTCCGCGCGGAGGCGCTCGCCATCGTCGACACGCTGGAGACCGGGCAGGTGGTCGGCCACGTCTCGGGGCCGCTGCTGCCGCTGTTCATCCAGACCGTCCAGCCGTTCCTCATCGACATGATGCGGTTCGATCCGGCCGCCGAAGCGACGGCCTTCGACGGCCCGCTCCTCATCGTCCAGGGCACGACCGACCTCCAGGTCGAGGTCGCCGACGCCGAGCGGCTGGCGGAGGCCCGCCCCGACGCCCGGCTCCTCGTCGTCGACGGGATGAACCACGTCCTCGTGCAGGACGGCGGGACGCTCCTCGAACAGGTCGCCGGCTCCTACGCCGACCCGGAGCGGCCGCTCGACGAGACGCTCGTCCGCGAGCTGGCGGACTTCCTGCGCGGCGTCGCGCCCCGCGAGATCGAGCCGGTGCGGTAGGTCGGCCGGGGAGCCGTCGGCAACGGTCCGGCGCGGATATCTTCGGGGCCCCTCGTTTCTCTGCCCGTGATCGATCTCCTCCACGCTCTCATCCTCGGCCTCGTCGAAGGCGCCACCGAGTTCATCCCGGTCTCGTCCACGGGCCACCTCATCTTGGCGACGGACGCGCTCGGACTCGACCCGGAGGCGCCGCGGATGGTGGTCTTCAACATCGTCCTCCAGCTGGCGGCGATCCTGGCCGTCGTCTGGGTCTACCGGGTGAAGATCCTGGACGTGATCCGCCGGCTCCCCACCGACCCGGCCGCGCGGCGGCTCACGCTGTCGATCATTGTGGCCTCGATCCCGGCCGCCATCCTGGGCCTGCTGTTCGACGACTGGATCGAGGCGCACCTGTTCTCGGGCGTCACCGTCGCCGCGGCGCTCATCGTGGGCGGCTTCGGCATCCTGATCGTCGAGGCCTTCGCCGAACGCCGCCCGCCACGCGTGGACGACGTCGACCGGATCGGCACGGGCGACGCGCTAAAGGTGGGCCTCGCGCAGTGCCTCGCGCTGTTCCCCGGCGTCTCGCGCTCGGCCTCGACCATCCTCGGCGGCGTCGCCTTCGGGCTCTCGCGCGTGGCGGCGACGGAGTTCTCGTTCTTCCTCGCCATCCCGATCATGATCGGGGCGAGCGGGCTCAAGCTGGTCAAGGAGCGCGAGTCGCTCGTGACCGACGACGTGCTGTTCATCGCCGTCGGTTGCGTCGTGGCCTTCGTCTCGGCGCTCGTCGTGATCCGGTTCCTGCTCCGGTTCGTCGCCAGCCACACGTTCCGGTCGTTCGCCTACTACCGGATCGTGTTCGGCGGCATCGTGCTGGCGTACTACCTCCTCATGCGGTAGGCGCCTCCGGCGTCACGTCGCGCACGTCCTCGCGGTCGACGCGGACGAGGCCGGGCGGGCCGCCCTTGACGGGCCGCACATACTTCCGCTCCGTCACCGTCACCGGCACCACCGCCTGCGTCCGCGCCGTCGAGAACCACGCCGCCAGCCGCGCCGCCCTGTCGATGGCCTCCGGCGGCACGACCGACTGGCGGCCGGGCCGCTTCACGACGACGTGGCTGCCGGGCACGCCGCGCGCGTGGAGCCACAGGTCGTGCGGGCTGGCGACGCGCGTCGTCAGGTGCGCATTGCCCCGCGCGTGCTTGCCGATGAGCGCCTCGAAGCCGCCGGGCAGCGCGACGCGGCGGAA
Source organism: uncultured Rhodothermales bacterium (assembly GCA_964414235.1). Taxonomy (GTDB): domain Bacteria; phylum Bacteroidota; class Rhodothermia; order Rhodothermales; family Rubricoccaceae; genus Rubrivirga. The sequence continues at coordinate 2,738 of CAYPVZ010000495.1, forward strand.
CGGCTCGCTCGGGCCGTCGTCGGCGCGCTGGCCGAGGAGGCGGGCGAGAGCTGGCTCGTTGGTCTCGCGGACGGCGCGGAGATCGGCGACGGTCTCGGTCGCGCGGAGCTGGCGGAGCAGGTCGGCGGCCGCCTCCGCGTCGGCGTGGACCTCCGTCCATCTCGCCTCGGCGGACTCACGGGCCCGGCGCGTCCGGCGCGCCTTGTCGTAGTAGCGCTCGGCGTTCTCGACGGCCGAGTGGGCCGGGTCGAGGGG
>CAYPVZ010000496.1:0-915 GCA_964414235.1 uncultured Rhodothermales bacterium
CACCGGCTCATGCTGGAGCACCTCCACCCGAACCTCGATGGCTACGGCGTCCTCGCCGACGCGTTCTTCGATGCCTTCGTCGCGGACCACCTGCTCGGCGACGCCCCGCCGCAGCCGACGCCGCCGGGCCGCCTCGTCCGCCTCGTCACCCCGATGGACTCGCTGGCGGGCCGCATCCGCGTGGCCCAGCTCACCGCCGGCTGGCCGTTCCGCCCCGAGGAGTCGCAGCCCATCACGGTCGACACCTCGCGGACGCCGCTCTACGTGGCCGATCTCGCCGACGCCGTGATCGGGGGCGCCCCGTGGCTCCAGGCCGCCGACTCGTTGGCGGGCCTCTACGAGCGCGACGGCCGCATCCGCGACGCCCTCGTCACGCGCCGCGCCGTCGTCCAGACGTACCCGTTCCTCCCCGAGCCGTGGACGCAGCTGGCGAATCTGGAGCTGGCGCGCGTCCAGCAGAGCGGCCAGTCGGAGCGGTTGCCCTACGTGGCCGGCCTCTTTCAGCGGGCCCTGGAGCGCGACTCGACCTACGTACCGGCGCTCGCCATGCTCGGCGCGCTGGCGCTCCAGGCCGGCGACCGGGCCGCGGCGCTCCGCTTCCTCGAACGGGCGCAGCAGATCGCCCCGGACACGCCGCAGGTGCTCTACAACCTCAGCGGGGCCTACATGATGGCGGGCCGCTACGACGAGGCCATCGCGCTCGCCGAACGGCTGCTTCAGCTCCAGCCCCAGAACCCGCAGTACCAGGCCCTCCTCGCCGGCCTCCGCCGCGACGCCGCGAGCCGCCAGTAGCCTTGCCTCGGCGCCGGGGGCGGCAGGGGGAGAGCTGGAAACGGATAGGACGGATCCTCGGGCGACGCCCGCGGGTCACTCCGGGTCCTGCGCCCATCAGGACGCGCCCTGCACGACTCGTTC
>CAYPVZ010000496.1:1015-2985 GCA_964414235.1 uncultured Rhodothermales bacterium
TGGACGCTGCACGACTCGTTCTGGACGCTGCACGACTCGTTCTGGACGCTGCACGACTCGTTCTGGACGCTGCACGTCGGCCGCGTGCGAACTCAGAGCTGCGAGCGGAGGGGGCGGAGGACCGTCTCGGCGAATCGCTCGCGGAACGGCCGGTCCTCCCACATCTGGAGCGTGTACGCGTCGCCGTCGGCCCAGTCGGCCTCGAACGTCGCCGTCATGGCCTCGGCGAAGGGGGCGTCGTAGAGGTTGAGGCTCGCCTCGTCGTTCATCTCGAAGGACCGGACGTCGAAGTTGGTCGAGCCGACGGACACCATCTGCCGGTCCACGATCAGCATCTTCGTGTGGATCATCGTCGGCTGGTAGACGCGGATCTCGACGCCCGCGCGGAGCAGGTCGCCCCATACCTTCTTCGACGAGATGCGGACGAGGTCCGAGTCGATGTGCGGGCCGGGCACGAGGATGCGAACGGCGACGCCGCGCTGGCAGGCCGTCACGAGCGCCCGGATCATCACCTCGTCCGGCACGAAGTACGCCGAGGCGAGGTCCACCGTCCGGCTGGCGGAGGCGATGGCCATGAGGTACATCAGCCGCATCGAGTCGCTGCCGCCCTCGGCCGACGACGTGAACACGTGGCCCGGCACGTCGCCCGCGGGCGCCAGTTCGGGGAAGTAGGCCGGGCCGTTGAGGACCTCGCCGGTCGTCTGGATCCAGTTGTCGAGGAACGCCGCCTGCATCTGCGCCACCACCGGGCCCTCGACGCGGAAGTGCATGTCCCGCCAGTGGTCCGGGTCCTGCGCGTGCCCGCTCCACACGTCCGCGATCCCGACGCCGCCCGTGAACCCGACGCGGCCGTCGACGACGAGCAGTTTGCGGTGCGTCCGAGCGTTCATCCGGTCGAGGCGGTACCACGCCAGCGGCCGGTACTGCTCGAAGGCGACGCCGGCCTCCTTCATCATGTCCACGGTCGCGTCGTCCATCTTGAGCGCCCCCGCCCAGTCGGCGAGGACGTGGACGCGGACGCCCGCGCGCGCCTTCGCCGCCAGGTGCTCGGCGAACTGGCGGCCGACGGCGCCCGACCAGTAGATGTAGGTCTCGAACGTGATCGTCTGGCGCGCGCTGTCGATGGCCGCCAGCATGGACGGGAAGATCTCGTCGCCGTTGTTGAGCGCCTCGACCGCGTTGCCGGCCAGGATCGGCGGGCCGAGGAGCACGCCCATCTCGCGACGGAACTGGACGTCGTCGATGGCGAACGTGCTCTGGATGTCCTCGTCGATCCGCTGCTCGCCGGCGGTCAGGTTGAGGACGATCAGGGTGAGCGCCGCCGTTGCCAGGACGGACAGGACGACGATCCAGACCACGCGCTTCGAGGGTTTTTTCCAGGGCATCGACCCCGAACGAATCGGGCGCGCGCGTCGGTTCCGGACGCCCGGTCAGGATCAGGAAGCGTCCCGGTTTGGTGCCGCGTGCCGCGGCCGCCGTGAACTCTCGCCCGCCCGGAGCGGGCGGAGGAGCTTCGGCGTCTGAGAGCGACGCTCTCACCGCTCCCCCTGCTCCCCGACGTGCTCGCCCTCGTGGGCGGGCTGGTGCTGCTCGTCGGCGCCGCCCACGGCCTCGTCCGCGGCGCCGCCGCGCTGGCGCTCCGGCTCGGCCTCTCGCCGCTCGTCGTCGGCCTGACGGTCGTCGCGTTCGGGACGAGCGCGCCGGAGCTGGTGGTGAGCGTGCAGGCCGCGCTCGCCGGGGCGGGCGGGATCGCCGTCGGCAACGTCGTCGGGTCCCACATCGCCAACGTCGGGCTCATCCTGGGCGTGGCGGCGCTCCTCCGGCCCATCGTCGTGAGCCGGTCCGTCCTCCGCCGCGACCTGCCGGCGCTGCTCGGCGCGACGGCGCTCGGCGTGCTCGTCCTGGCAGACCGGGCCGTCGGCCGGGCCGAGGGCGCCGCGCTCGTCGCCGGGCTGGGGGCCTACCTCATC
>CAYPVZ010000497.1:0-2983 GCA_964414235.1 uncultured Rhodothermales bacterium
GCGGACGACGATGGGCGCGCCGTCGGCCGGGGGCGCCGCGTGGCGCTTCTCGCGGTCCGGCACCGTGAAGAGCACCAGCGGGTCCTCGGCCGGCTCCGGCTCCAGCAGCAGGTCGAGCGCCTCGGTGATCCGCTTGACGTAGTGCACCGAGAGCCCCTCGACGGCCTCGTCCTTGATCTCCTCGACGTCCTTCCGGTTCTTCTCCGGCAGCACGACGGTGTCGATGCCGGCGCGGCGCGCGGCGAGCACCTTCTCCTTGATGCCGCCGACCGGCAGCACCAGCCCGCGCAGCGTGATCTCGCCCGTCATGGCGAGGTCGTGGCGGACGCGGCGGCGCGTGTAGATCGACGCGAGGGCGGCCGTCATCGCCACGCCCGCGCTCGGGCCGTCCTTCGGGATCGCGCCGGCCGGGACGTGCACGTGGAGGTCCCAGTAGCGGAACGCGTCGTCCGGGATGCCCAGGCTCTCGGCGTGGGCCCGCACCCAGCTCTGCGCCGCCTGCGCGCTCTCGCGCATCACGTCGCCCAGCTTGCCGGTGAGCGTCATCCGCCCGTTGCCGCGGCTCACGGACGCCTCGATGAACAGGATGTCGCCGCCGACCGGCGTCCACGCCAGGCCGGTCGCGACGCCCGGGACCTCGGTCCGTTCGGCCACGTCGTTGTAGAATTTGCGCGCGCCGAGCATCTCCGGGATGTCGTCGGCCGTCACGTCGCCGCGCTCGGCCTCGTCCAGCGCGACCGTCTTGGCCACGCCGCGCACGACGGAGCCGATGGTGCGCTCCAGCTGGCGGACGCCGCTCTCGCGCGTGTAGCCCTCCACGAGGAGCAGCAGCGCGTCGTCGGTGATCGAGAACTGGTCCTCGCGGAGCCCGTTGCGCTCGCACTGGCGCGGCACGAGGTAGCGCCGCGCGATCGCCAGCTTCTCGGACGCCGTGTAGCCGTTGATCTCGATGACCTCCATCCGGTCGCGCAGCGGCGGCGGGATGGTGTCGAGGTAGTTGGCCGTGGCGATGAAGAGGACCTTCGAGAGGTCGTAGTCGAGCTCCAGGTAGTGGTCGTTGAACGTGTCGTTCTGCTCCGGGTCGAGCACTTCGAGCAGCGCCGACGCCGGGTCGCCGCGGAAGTCGGTGCCCAGCTTGTCGACCTCATCGAGCATGAACACCGGATTGCTCGTCCCGGCCTTCTTGAGGCCCTGGATGATGCGGCCCGGGAGCGCGCCGATGTAGGTCCGGCGGTGGCCCCGGATCTCGGCCTCGTCGCGGACGCCGCCGAGGCTGATGCGGTGGAACTCGCGCCCCAGCGCCCGCGCGATGCTCTTGCCGAGGCTCGTCTTGCCGACGCCCGGCGGGCCGTAAAACAGGAGAATGGGCGCCTTCATGTCGCCCTTCAGCTTGAGCACCGCCAGGTACTCCAGGATCCGCTTCTTGACGTCGTCGAGGCCGTAGTGGTCCTCGTTGAGGACGTCCTCGGCGCGGGCGATGTCCAGCTTGTCCTCCGAGACGTGCCCCCAGGGCAGGTCCAGGATCGTCTCGGCGTAGTTGCGGACGACGCCGTACTCCGGGCTGGCGGGGTTCGTGCGCGCCAGCTTGGTCAGCTCCTTCTCCAGCGTCTCGACGACGGCCTCGGGGAGCAGGTCGCGCGTCTCGGCCATCTTCTCCCGCAGCTCGTCGGCGTCGCGCGACGAGCCCTCGGTCTCGCCCAGCTCGTCCTGGATGGCCTTGAGCTGCTGGCGGAGGAAGAACTCGCGCTGCTGCTGGTCGACGTCGGTCTTGACCTTCGAGCGGATCTCCTCGGAGATCTCCAGCACGCGGACCTCCTTCTCCAGGTGGTCCAGCACGAGCTGCGAGCGCTCCAGCAGCGGCCGCGTCTCCAGCAGCTCCTGCTTCTTCTCGACGTCGATCTGGAGGTTCGACGCGATGAAGTGGATGAGGAAGCCCGGGCTCTCGATGTTCTGGATGACGTAGGCGGCCTCGCTCGGCAGGTTCGGCGAGAGGTTGACGATCTGGATCGCCAGTTCCTTGACGCTCCGCACGCGCGCCGCCAGCTCGACGGGGTCGCCGGCCGCCGCCGCCGTCTCGTCGACGGGGCGGATGCGGGCCGTGAGGTACGGGTCGAGCTGCTCGTACTCCTCGACCTCGATCCGCCGCTTGCCCTGGATCACGATGCTCACCGAGCCGTCGGGCATCTTGATCAGCTTGAGGATGGAGGCGGCCGAGCCGACGCGGTAGAGGTCGTCCGGCCCCGGGTTCTCCACCTCCGAGCGCTTCTGCGCCACGACGCCCACGAGGCGGTCGCCGGCGTAGGCGTCCTTCACCAGCTTCAGCGACGTGTCGCGCCCGACCGTGATCGGGAGGACGACGCCGGGGAAGAGGACGGTGTTTTTGAGGGCGAGGATGGGGAGCGTCTCGGGCAGCGACGCCTCGTGCATCTCGCGCTCCTCGTCGGGCGTGAGCAGGGGGATCGACTGCTCGGGGTCGTCGGGGAGAAGGCGAACGGGAGTGATCATCGGCGGGGGAACGAGCGGGGCGGATATCGGCGGCCGGTGGGGCGAGCACAAGCGCCGACCCGGGCGGAATTCGAGGCGGGGCGGACGTCGGCCGTAAACTCGCCCCTCCGCGCGGGTGTCCCACCCGCGTCCGATTCCTCCCCGTGCGCACCGCCCGTCCTTCCGATCTCCTCGCGCCCGCGCTGGGCGGCGCGTTCGTCGGCCTGTTCCTGGGGCTGGCGGCGGGGCGCGGCACGGGCGACCCCGTCGTGGGCGTCGCCGTCGGGCTGGCGGCGGTGGCGGTGGCCGTCGCGTTCGCGCTCCGCCGGCCGCTCCGTCGGCTGCGGGCCGCCCGGCGCGGGCTCCCGGAGGCGTCGCGGGCGTGGCTGCGGGATCACGTCCGCCTCTACGGCACGCTCGCCGAGGCGGAGCGCCAGCGCTTCGAGCGCGACGTGGCCTTCGCCCTCGACGGCCTCACCTTCGAGGGCGTCGCAGATGC
>CAYPVZ010000498.1:0-2983 GCA_964414235.1 uncultured Rhodothermales bacterium
AGATGTGGCTCTCGCTCGCCGAGGCCCCGCCGTGCGCCGAGCGGCGCGGCGAGCCGAAGTAGAACCGCTCCTCGATGGGCCGGTCCGCCCCCGACTTCGCCAGCAGCAGGATGTCGCCCGCGCGATGGCCGAGCGGGCCGTCGGTGAGCCACTCTAGACGCCGCTCCAGGTCCACGAGGTCCGTCCGCCCGGTCCGCTGCAGGTACCCGGCGACGGAGATCACACGGTCTTGGTCGAGCACGCCGTAGCGCGGCGCCGTCCGCCCCGACGGGTCCGAGGCGCGCACCAGGATCAGGTCGATCACGCCCGAGAGCCCGCCCACGGCGCTCGTATCCGCCTCGGAGGCCTTCCGGATCTCGCGCGCCAGCGGCAGCACGTCCTCCTCCAGCCGCGGCGCCAGCGACCAGTCGCACGGGGACTGCCCCTCGGCGCACGCCGTCCCGTTCGCCAGGTAGAGCATCGCCACGGCCTCGTCGTAGATCATCACCACGTTGGCGTCGGACGAGTCCGCGTCGATCGAGAAGTCGCGCAGGCGGTAGCCGAGCGAGTCGAGCAACGCCGGCGGCTCGTCGCGCCCGCCCGCGTCCAGGCTGTGGCGGTCGTCGTCGAGCGTCTCGGTGTGCCCGTGGTCCGAGACGATCACGACCGTCGTCCGCTCCAGCGCGCCGTACTCGCGGTACAGGTCCAGCAGCTCGCCGATGTGGTCGTCGATCTCCTCGCGGAGGTACGTCAGCTGAGACTCCGTGCCCGAGGCGTGCGCCACGAGGTCGACGCCCGGGAAGTAGGCCACCTGGAGGTCCGGCAGCCCGTACTTGCTCGCCCCGCGCTCCACGCCCTCCACGGTGTCGTCGTCGATCTCCTCGTACAGCTCGTCCTTGCCCCCGAAGATGGCGTCCACCACGCCCCCCAGGAGGTCGCCGAAGTCGTTGAGGTCGGGCGGCGTGAGCAGGTCCGCGCCCCGGTACACGAACCCCACCGAGACGGAACTCCGCACGTCGGCCGCCTCGAACAGCGTCGGCACCTGGAGGACCTCGCTGAACAGGCTGTCCGACCAGATCGAGAGCGTCTGCTCCAGGGTCCCGACCGAGAGCGGCACCGGCGCGAACGTCGCCAGCGAGTCGCGGTCGTACCACTCGTTGCCCGTCACGCCGCTCTCGGCCGGCGGCGCGCCCGTATACACGGCGGCCCACCCCGCGGCCGTCTCCGCCGGAAACACCGACGGGACGCCGGTGGCGCGGTAGGCGTGCGCGAAGACGCCGTCGCCCTGCTCGGCGCCGAGAAAGGCCGCCAGCTGCGGCATCGCGCCGGCCGCGAGCGCCTCCCCCAGCCGCTCCTCCCCGACGCCGTCGAGCGCGATCACGAGCACCCGGTCGCCGCCGCGCACCGGCCGCATGGGCTCGCGGAGCACGCGCTCGCCGCCCTCGACCATCATCTCGCCCACCTCGTCGAGCGTGCCCGCCAGCCCGGCGCAGCCGGAGGCGGTGAGAACCAAGAGAGCCGCCAGGGGGCGGAGGACGGTCGACGGATTCGGCACGGAAGCGAGCACGCGGCAGGAGGGGAAATCGGGCCGCCAACGCGCGACGCCCCGACCGGCTCCCCGCCCACCGAGAACAGACGCACGCACGAAACGACGACGCGCACCCGGAACGAACCGGAGACACCGGCCCGGGGTGACAGCGCTTCTCCCCTGCCCGTGGCCGACCGCCGCTTCCGCTTCCCTCGCGCTGCGGGCCGCGCCAGCGGGCAGGCGTCGGGCCAGGGGCGAATCGGCCGGCTCTACTCCGACCCGCCGGGCCCGTGCGCTCCTCGGGGACCGACGGTAGAGCACGCCGTACGCCACACGGTTGTCACACCCCCGGCGCGACGTTCGGGCATCCCCCCTCCCCGAGCTTCATGTCGCGCCCGCCTCTCGCCGAGACCCTCCCCTACGCCGCCGACTTCGTCATCGAGATCCTGGCCGCCGCCTCGCGGGCCCCGTTCGGGCACCTGTCGTGGGTCGAGATCAACCGGCTGGCCGCTCGGTGGCTCCGCCCCGAGCCCGGCGAAGAGGCCGACACGTCGCGCCTCGGGCACGCCGTCGTGATCGAGATGTCCGCCCACGGGCTGCTCGACATCGAGATGACGACCTCCACCGACGGCCTCCTGATGGTCCAGCGCGTGGCGCACCCGCGCTTCTTCGGCGTCCAGGCCGCCCGCCAGCTGGCGGCGTAGCCTGAGCTAGCCGCGCTCCAGAGGCCGAGCGAATACCCAGCGGCCGTTCGAGACCTCATAGGCGGCGAAGCGCGCGACATGGGGCCCGGAGGCCGCCTGGTAGAGCGGCGCCCAGAGCGTGCGACCGTAGGCCGTGAGCTGGACTCGCTCGCCCGTGGGTTTCCACTCGGACCGCCAGACCGACACACCGTCGATGACGATGTCATCGCCCTCGGTCGCGTCGAACACGTCCGCGAGAGAGGGCCTGGAGTACACGGACTTAGGCATCGTCGTCGAACGGCTCGTCGGACTCTTCGAGCACACGCGCATCCGACATCGTCGGATCTAATTCCCGGTCGAAGGCGCGCTTCGAGTCGACGGCGATCTGCGCGGCCCGGTCGATGCCCTTGTCGACGACGGTCGCCACCAGGCCGACGGCGCCGCCCGCCAGCAGGCCGACCCGCCCCAGCAGGCCGGCCCGCTCGTACTTGTCGAGCCAGGACTCGCTCACGCGTCGCCGGTGATGTCCGGCGGCGGCGGCTTGCCGGCCGTCTTCTTCGCCTTCGGCGGCGGGGGCGGAGGCGCCATCGGAGAGATCGGTGGCTCCGGCGCGGGCGGCGGCGGCGGCGGCGCCCCCATGTCCCAGGCATGGTCGGGCTTGAACCACGAGTCGATGTCGATGTCGTTGACGAAGGCCGCCGCGCGGCGGCCGGTCTCGGAGGGGGCGTGGCCGAGCGTCTCGAAGGTGGGTTCGAGGTCGAAGGCCGCCTTCTCAGAAGTGCCGAGGTCGTCG
>CAYPVZ010000499.1:0-2982 GCA_964414235.1 uncultured Rhodothermales bacterium
GGTCTAGGAGGCGCTCGCCGACGGCACCTGAGGGAGCGCCGAAAGACCTCCGGAGGAAAGCGAGGGACCGGCTCCGGTCCCGCTTCTCCGTGGGAGTGAGGCCGTAGGGGCTCCCCCAGCGCGCCACGTTCCGCTCGGTCATCCCGAAGCAGACGCCGTACGTCGTCGCCTTCAACAGCCCCTTCAACCGGTCGAAGTGGAGGTCCGGTCGGTACACGCCGCCGGGGAACGCACCGTGGAGCCAGCCGGCGATCTCGGCCCAGAACGAGGGGCCGCCCGACGAGAGCGAGGCCGCCAGGAAGTCCCGGAGAAGCGGGGCGTCCCACAGCGACGCGACGAGGGCGACCTGGGCGGACGCCATGTCGACCTCGACGCAGTCGCCGAGGACGGCGCGCCGAATCCAGGTCGGCGCGGTCGCCAGCCCGAGGCCGTGGGGGACCAGCCGTTGGGTCCGCTCCCGGGTCGAGTAGACGGGGAGGGGCTGGACCCTCAACTGGCGGATCACCTGGACCTCGTAGCGCCGAACGTCGTCGTCTCGCGTCTTGCTGGCCGTCGAGTTCAGGTCGTCGAGGCTCTGAACGACCCGGTCGGAGAAGAGACGGACCGGTCTGGCGTGGAGGTAGTCGATGAGCGCAGCCGTCGGCTCTGGGGTGTCCTTGGACCGTCGGCGCACGGACGTGGCGACCGCGTCCTCGATGAGGCTCGGCCGGTTGCGCTTCGGATCGTAGGGGCGGCCCGTGTCGACGTGGACGAGGTCGTCCGACGCCCCACGTTCTCGCTCATGGTCCACGGCTGCCCAGAAGCACGCGGGGAGGTCCAGACCCGACACCTCCGTCATGCGAGGTTTCTGGGTGCGCCCCGGCGACGCCCCTCCGTGGACCGGTACGCGTGGGGCGTACCGGTCGACGATGAACCCCGCATCTCCGAGCGAGTCGGAGATCTCCTTCAGGAGCGCGCGGACCCCTACGTCCTTCCGTCCCCGGTTCTCGTCCCAACCCCGGATGGCACGCCCTCCCCTCGTGCCGATCTCGTACGTCGTCTCTGGTTGATGACTCAGTCCGCGAGTTCGGCGCCTCGCGTGACGGGCCAGGTAGACCAGGAGGCGCCGCTTCTCCTCGACGAACGGGTCCTCCCCCCACCGCGGGTCGAGGCAACGGCCCGAGAGGGCCGAGCGCAGCGGGGGCGACACGAACGGGTCCAATGCGGATGAGGGGTGTTACACAAAGTCGACCCACTCCTTCGGCCTGAAGCGGTTCCTGGAGCTACAAGGACCGCATTTTGGACTTCCGTGGCGGCCGTGGTGTCGGGGCATGTGGGGGAGTTATCGGTCGGCTGACGTGCGCTTCGGGGGCGCCTGCGGTTTCTCACGGGAGGCGAGCTAGCCGACCGGTCTCGCCGAATGGCGGGCGAAGGCACGTCAGTCGGGAGACAGATGAGCCTCGACCTCGCCCACCATCGACGCGGCGGACGAGCCGACCCCGGCCGCCAGCCGGATCAGCACGTCGAGCGACGGGGCCGTCCGGCCGCGCTCGATGAGCCCAACCGTGTTGAGGTGGACGTCGGCCGCCTCCGCCAGCGCGGCCTGCGTGATCCCCCGTTCCGTTCGGTGGCGGCGGAGCACGGCGCCGAACGCGAGCGAGGTCGGCGTCGGGTCTGAAGGGGGAGGCATGCCCCCAAAGTCCCGGGCACAACCCGTGGTGTCTGCACTACCGGTAGTGTATCATCCGGTCACTCACCTCCGCCCGCGCTCTCGGCATGATGATCGTCCAACGCCTCTCCCTCGCAGCCGCCCTCGCGCTCCCACTCGCCTCCTGCACGTCGATCAACGGCCTCATGTCGAGCATGCAGCCCGAACTGACGCCGGGCGAACTCTCGGTCCTGGAGGCCACCGCCGGCTGCACCGTCACGCCCATCAAGCACTACGTCGAGGTCGACGGCACGCTCGGCGAGGGCGACTGCCTCACCCGCGACGGCCGGTTCGTCGACTACTACGGGCTCCGGTCGGTCGGGAGCTCTCGGACCGAGTACGGCACGGTGTTCACGACTTTCCGGATGTCGTCGGACGAGCTCGACTCGTTCCTCAGCGTCCGGACGAAGGGGCGGTTCCGCGACGACGTCCGTTCCGACGACGACAGCGGCGACGGGCTCGACGCTTACCTCAGCCTTCCGCTCCACGACGACGTCTTCCTCATCGAGGTCACAAGCAAGGGACCGGGGCCGGCCGCCGGGAGCTACCGGCTCGTGCTCAGCCGGACGTCGCCGTCCCCCCGCTGACCCGAGGCCACGACCGGACCGACACGCCACAGCCCTCTCCCCACGCTCATGACCCGCTTCCTCGCCCTCGTCGCCGCGCTCACCTCCTGCGCTCCCGTCCACGCCCAAACCGAGGACTTCGACATGTTCCTCGGCCGGTTCTGCGACGCCGACTTCCGCGACGACCGCACGGCGTGGCCGCTCCGCGACGAGCACTACGACGCCGAGTACGAGCCGACCGCGACCGTCTACCAGCGTGGCGACCGGAACTACCTGTTCGAGATGATCGACGAGTACTACTGCGACGGGTCCGTCAACGCGGTGAGCGAGGCGGTCTACGACAACCACGAGATGGTGCTCGCCGACACGGGCCGCCGGGCGCTCGTGATTCGGGGGCGAGAGAGCGACGTGTCGATCTCGCTCCTGTTCGAAGCGCGAGGGGGCCGGTGGTATCTCGTCGGGTCGCCCCTGTAGCGGGCGGCGGTCGAGTTGTTCCTCTACTACCGAGGGCGCCACGCTCACCAACCCACGCACTCTCACCCCTCACCGTCTCAGGTCCATGATCTGCCGCTTCTGTCTCCTCTCCCTCTCCGCCGTCCTGTTCGCGGCATGCGACGCCTTGGACGACGTGTCGCCGCCCGCGCCGAGGACCGAGGTCGAGCTCACGGCGGCCGACATCGGGGCGCTCGAAGCGCTCGCCGGCTGCGACGTGTACCCGGCGAAGCTGGG
>CAYPVZ010000500.1:0-2963 GCA_964414235.1 uncultured Rhodothermales bacterium
GCTGGCGCATCACCTCCTCGCCCGAAATCGAAAGGCCGAGGTGGATGTCGAGAACGACGGCCGCCGGATGATCGCGCTCGACCGCCTCCAGGGCCTCGTCGCCATCGGCCACGGCCACCACGCGGTAGGCGTCGGCCAGCGAGTGGACGGCCACCTGTCGCGCGTGGTCGTTGTCGTCCACGACCAGAACGAGGGGGCGCACGTCGACGACGGGCTCGGCCTCCGGAATGGGGAGCGAGAGGGTGAAGAGCGTCCCGACGCCCTTCTCGCTCTCCGCCATGATCGTCCCGCCCATCCGCTCGACGAGCTGCCGGGAGAGCGCGAGGCCGAGGCCGGCGCCTTCGTACTGGCGCCCCGTCCCGCTCGACTCCTGCTCGAACTCGCCGAACATGCGCGGCAGGAACTCCGCGTCGACGCCGATGCCCGTGTCACGGACCGTGAGGACGACGCGCCCGCCGCCCGGCCGCGTCTCGGTCCGCGCGCTGAGCGTGACGCGGCCCTCCTCCGTGAACTTGATGGCATTGCCGACGAGATTGTGGAGCACACGCGCCAGCGCGGCTTCGTCCGCCACGACGACGTGCTCGCCGGGCGCGACGTCGGCGGCGATCGCCAGCCCGCGCTCGGCTGCGGCCGGGCCGAACATGGCCGCCGTCTCGCGCACGAGCTCGCCCGCGTCGACGCGCGTCGCGACCAACTCGGCGCGACCGGCCTCCAGGCGGGCCAGGTCCAGGACCGAGTTGAGTGTGTCCATGAGCCGCCGTCCCGAGCGCGCGATGAGGTCGACGAACTCGCGCTGCGTCTCGTCGGTGATCTCCTCGCCGAGGATGTCCGAGAACCCGAGGATGGCCGTGAGCGGCGTCCGGATCTCGTGGCTCATATTGGCCAGGAACGCGCTCTTCAGAGCGGCGACCTCCTCGGCCTGGCGCTTGGCGCGGACGAGGACGGCCTGCGCCCGCTTCCGCTCGGTCACGTCGCGGAGGTTGAGGACGAGGCCCGCGACAGCGGGGTCGTCGTAGAGCGCCGTGGCGGCGCCCTCGACGAAGACCGGGTGGCCATCGGCATGGAGCAGTTGGAGCTCGACCTGGGCCGCAGCCGAACCACGGCGGGCCTCGTTGAAGAACTGGGCCGCGCGCTCGCGGTCGCCCCCCTCCACCAGCTCGTGCAGCGGACGGCCGATGAGCGCCTCCGGCGCGTACCCGAGGAGCGGCGCGATGGCCGGGCTGACGTACGTGAAGCGGTCGTCGCGGTCCGCCACGACGACGACGTCGGACGAGCGCTGGACGAGCGCGCGGAAGCGGGCCTCGCTGCGCTGGCGGGCGATGCGCGCCTCGCGCTCGGCCGTGACGTCCTCCACGGCGCCCTCGTAGAAGAGGGGCTCACCGTCGTCGTCGAACGTCACGCGCGCGTCGAGGCGAACGTAGCGGACGCCGCCGTCGGGGCGCTTCCAGCGCATCTCGAAGCGGCGGATGTGGCCGTCGCGCTGGATGGCCTCCCGAAATCGGTCGCGGTCGGCCGGGTCGCCGTAGAAGTCGGCCGCGTTGTAGGCGCGGGCGGCCTCGGGACTGGGCGCACCGATGAGCCGGGCCATCGTCGCGTTCGCCAGGAGGATGCGGCCGTCCGGCGCCGTCTGGTACATCCCCACCGGGATGTTGTTGAAGAGCGAGCGGTAGCGCTCCTCCGAGGCCCGGAGCGCCGCGTCCAGCCGGTCGCTCTCGACGACCGCCTCGACGATCCGATCCTGCGTGTGCCGCGCGTAGAGCGCGCCGGCCGTCGCCGTGAGGACGGCCCCGGACCCGATCATGGCCATCGCGTAGCCCGCGGCCTCGACGTCGGTCGAGAACGGCTCGGGCGCGATGCCCATCATGTAGAGCACGTAGAGCACCGTCGACGCCGCCACGCCGGTGGCCGCGCTGACGGCCGCCAGCCGCGCGCCGGACGTGAGCGCGCCCGCCAGCGGCGCGATCATCACGAGCGCCAGCGCCGGATCGTGGATGCCGAGGTCCACCGACGCCTGGAAGACCGGCGTCAGCGCGAGGTTGATCGTCAGGATCCACGCGGCAGCCTCGACGTGCCCGCCCCACCGCGTGATCACGAGCGCTGTGATCGTGAGGGCGGCAGAGACGCCAGCCTGGACGAACGGGAGCGCCGGCGTGCCGCCCATCGCCAGCACCGTCACCAGCGTGGCGTAGGCCGCCAGCGCCAGCCACCCCTCGACGACGACGATCCGGGCCTTCCGAACACCGCGCTCGTCCAGGGGCCGGCGCGCCGGATCGATCCAGCGGTCGATCCGGGCCGCGATGCCGGTCGGCTCGGCGCTGGAGGCCGCCGGACGGGTCGGAGTGGGGATCATGCGGGTGGAATCGTAACCGTCCGTCCCCAATCCAGGGGCTGGCGGTTGCTGTGGCAGGGCACACGGCAGGGGGCAACCCCTGTTCCAAGTCTCCGCGAACGCGCGACGAGCGGACGAGCTGGAACCGCTTCCAACCGGAGCCAGGGCTAGCTTTCCAGCCCCCCGCGCCGGCCGCCCCGCATGACTCTCCCGTTCGCCCTCGCCCGCCGGTTCGTCGCCGGCCGGACCCTCGACGAGGCCCTCCGCGCCCTCGACCCGATCCTCGACGACGGCCTCTTCGTCACGCTCGACCTGCTGGGCGAGCACGACCCCGCACGCCCGCGCGCCGTGGGCTTCGCCGAGGCCTACGGCGACCTCGCCGAGCGCCTGGCGGGCTACCGCGACGCGCGCGGAGCGGCGGCCGAGGCCGTCGGCATCTCGATCAAGCTGTCCATGATCGGACAGGTCATCGACCGTGACCTCTGCGAGGCCAACCTCCGGGCGCTCCTCACGCAGGCCCGCGACGCCGACCTCTTCGTCCGCCTCGACATGGAGGGGACCGACCTCACGGACTCGACGCTGGCGCTCTTCGAGGCCGTCTACCCCGACTTCCCGGACCACGTCGGGCCCGTCC
>CAYPVZ010000501.1:0-2947 GCA_964414235.1 uncultured Rhodothermales bacterium
GTTCACGAGCAGGACGAAGAGCACGACGATGACGAGGAGGGCGCCCTCGGCGAGGTGCTTCGCGACCGTCTGGATCGTCCGCTCCACGAGCGCCGTCCGGTCGTAGTACGGGTCGATGACGACGCCCTCGGGAAGTGCCGCCTGGATCTCCTCGATCCGGTCCTTCACGGCTGAGACGACGACGCGGGCGTTGGCGCCTTTGAGCTGGAGCGCGAATCCGGTCACTACCTCGCCCTCGCCGTCCTGGGTCGCCGCGCCGAACCGGACAGCGGCCCCGTCACGGACCTCGGCGACGTCGCCCAGCGTGACGGGCGTCCCGCCACGCGTCGCCACGACCGACTGGCGGAGGTCAGCGGCCGACTGGACGAGTCCGTCCGTGCGGACCGAGAGCTGCTCGGGGCCCGTCTCGATGGTGGCCGCGCCCGCGTTGCCGGACGCCTCGGCGGTCGCCTCGAACACCTCGCGGAGCGTGAGCCCGTAGCCCGCGAGCCGGTCGGGATCCACGAGCACCTGGACCTGGCGGAGCTCGCCGCCGATGGAGTTGACCTCGGCAAGGCCGGGGACTCCTAAGAGCTGCCGACGGACGCTCCAGTCCTGGATCGTGCGGAGCTCCATCGGCGAGGAGCGCCCGGTCGTGTCGCGGAGCGTGTACCGGAAGACCTCGCCGAGCCCGGTCGAGACCGGCCCCAGCTCGGGCGTTTCGGCGCCGGGCGGGAGTTCGTCGCCGACGCCCCGGAGGGCCTCCAGGATGAGCTGGCGACCGAAGTACGTGTCGACGTCGTCCTCGAAGACGACGGTGACGACGGAGATCCCCTGGCGCGAGAGCGACCGGAGCTCGACGAGATCGGGAAGCGACTTGAGCGCGAGCTCGACGGGGACAGTGACGAACCGCTCGACTTCGAGCGGGCTCAGGGCCGGGGCCTGGGTGAGGACCTGGACCTGGTTGTTGGTGACGTCGGGGACGGCGTCGACGGGCAGCCGCGTGGCGGCGTACAGCCCGGCGGCGACGAGGCCGACGGTGGCGACGAGGACGAGGACCCGCTGGCGGAGCGAGAACGCGACGATGCGATCGAACAAGACAGAGGACCGGCTACGAGTGCGGAACCCGACAGTCGCGACGCAGAGGCCGAGACGGACGGGACGAGTAGCGGACCGCGCCCCCTACGGGCACGGCAGGTCCACACGGGACGACGCCGGCAGCTAGCCGAGCGCGCCTGGGTCAGGCGTGAGGACGGTCCTCAGCTGAGGGGGACAGGGTCGAGCCCCAGCGGCTCGACCTCGGGCAAGGCGCTGGCGACGTACACGAACGCCGACGCCTCGGACGCGGGGCGGCCACCGACCTCGGGGACGACGGCCGTGGGGGCGAACACGACGTGGCAGAGGCAGTCGGCAAGCGAGCCCTCCTCGCCCTCGTGCTCGTCCTCGTCGTGGGAGCCGCCCGGCGAGGGCACGTCGTGGGCACCCTGAGCGATCGTGCCGTCGAGATGGCTCTGGCCGTGCTCCGCGGCGCCCGCCTCATCCGCACAGGCAAAGAGGTCCGTCGTCTGGACAGCGACGAGGGCCGCCAACAGCACGGCGAACGATGGGAGAAGACGGCGAAGCTTGTTCACCCTCGTAAACCTACGATGGGCTGGCGCCTCTGTCGCTCATCGTCCCTTCTTCTGTCACCTCCAAGAGTCTCCGCCAGCGATGGCCCTATCTGATCGGCGTACACGTCGGCGGCGATGGCGCTGTAGCGCATATGGACCCGCCGAGCGGAGTACAACCCGATCGAGTTGTGCTGGGCGGTTGTCAAGGCGAAGCTGCGCCGGGTGGCCGCTCGGACGCGGGAGTCGCTCCGGGAGGCGGTGGGCGCCGCGCTGGCGGCGGTCCGGGACGAGGACGTAGGGCGGTGGGTGCGGCACTGCGGCTACCGGCTCACGAGCAAACCGTCATGACACTAGCGGCACCGTCGTCTTAGCCAGCCTCGGCAACAAGACTGAGGCCGGCACACAGCCCTACCCCTCTCCGTGAGCCTGAACAGTGGCGTGTATCATTTAAGAAACCCAGGACGACTCACCTTCCATCCAGCCCCGACTTTCTCCAGCGAGGCCGGGTGGCACACGCCTAGAACACGGGGCGCGACGCGCTCCCCCAGGAACGCGCCATCGGCGAGATCTCGGAACTGTCGTGGTCCCTGGGGGAACGGGAGCAGCCACAGACCGTCCGCCCCCTCAACCGCCCAGTACTCGGCCGGCGACCGGCCCTCGTCGTCGGAGAACACGACGGGGAGCCGCGCGCTGTCGCGGTCGCGGTAGATCGGACGGACGGAGGCTCCGGGGACGGCCTCGGCGAGCCGGGCGGCGAACCCGGCCCGCTCACTCACAGCCGGGCCGGCCTCCCGGCACCACAACGCAAACGCCGCGCCGACCGTCGCGGCGTCCTGACGGTCCATGACGGCCTCTGCGAGCGACTCGAACGGCGCCGTCGGCGGGATCAACTCCTCCTCGTCCAGTGCGGTCTTGGACGGAGCGGGTACCGACCGAACGGGTGTCGTCGGAGCGAGCACCGGAACAGGGACAGATCGGGCCTTCTTCCTCAGCCTCTGGACCTCCTCGAGGGCCTGGTCCCTCTGGAACTTGATCTGCTGGATCTCGCCTCGTACCTCGTCCTCCCAGGACCGCACCCGCGCAACCCGTTCCTCCTCCTGCCGCCGCTGGTCGTCCGCTCGCTGCTCCACGAGAAACGTGATGCCCGCTTCGAGGTCGGTCCAGCCCGACGGGTCGCCCTCCTGGCACCGTCGGTAGACGCTCGCGAACCACAGGATCAGCTTGTTCTTGTCCGATGGGAGGTCGGCCATCGGGGAGTCAGGTCACTTCGCCGGGCGTGTCGAGGAGGAACCGGTCCCCGTCCGCCGCCAGCCGGGCGGGGGCGACCAGCCCGACGGACATCGGAACGGCGCGGCCAT
>CAYPVZ010000502.1:0-2935 GCA_964414235.1 uncultured Rhodothermales bacterium
GGTTGTTGTTGTCGTTCGGCTTCTTGCCGCGGTTCCGCTTGTTGCGGCGCCGACGCCCCCCGCCATCATCGCCGGACTCGGCGTCATCCGAGGCCTCAGCCGGAGCGCTCGCCGAGGACGCGTCGTCCTCCCCGGATTCGTCCAGCTTGTCGCTGGAGGCGACCGGCTCCGGCTCGCGCGTGCGGCGGCGGCGGCGCTTGGGAGCGTCCTCGTCCGCCGTCTCCGCGTCCTCGGAGGGCTCGGGCGCCGTGTCGGCAGCAGGCTCGTCGGTCTTGTCGTCCGCCTTCTTGCGCGAGCGGCGCTT
Organism: uncultured Rhodothermales bacterium; assembly: GCA_964414235.1. Classification (GTDB taxonomy): domain Bacteria; phylum Bacteroidota; class Rhodothermia; order Rhodothermales; family Rubricoccaceae; genus Rubrivirga. The sequence continues at coordinate 305 of CAYPVZ010000502.1, forward strand.
CGGCTTGGCCTCCTCGGCCGGCGCCTCGCCGGCGGCAGGCTCGGCCTTCTTGCGCGAACGGCGCGTCGGCTTCTCCTCGGCGCTGGCGCCGTTCGTGGGCGCCTCAGGCGCGGGGCTCGCGGGCGAGTCGCCAGTCAGGTCGATGACGTGGGCACGCGCGCGGCGCTTCGTGGACTTGGCCTCGGTGGCCTCCGGCGCATCGACGGTGTCGACGCTCGTCTTGTCTGCCATGGAGTGGCGGGTTGGCGATACGGGGCGCCCCGACAGGGGCGCGGGGGAACGGGCGCGCGGGGTCCGCACGGCCCGGAATGCGGGCGCAGGGCCCGCCAGTCGGTGGGAAGAGCGCCGCGGCGAGGCCGCCAGCGCGACCGCCGAGCGCAACTGCGTCGGCGGACACACAGGAGGGCCGGAGCGAAAATCGGTCCGCTACGCCTCGCTCCGCTGCGACGGCTGGGACCCGACCCTGAGCGCCCCGCGCGGCGTCGGTCAGGTTCACCGGCGGGGCCTCTCGTCTGACGCAGGGGAAGATAGATGGTTTCGCTCGGGCCGACAACCCCGAGCGCTTCACCCGGGCTCCCCGGGCCGATTTCAGGCGTTCCCTGGACGTCGTAGGTTCGCGCCATGCCGGATCTCGACCGTGAACGTCGCCACTGGGCCGCCGGGCACCGCGTCGTCGTGGGCCTGGACGAGGCCGGGCGCGGGTGCCTCGCCGGCCCCGTCGTCGCCGCCGCCGTCGTCCTCCCGCCCGACGCGACGCTCCCCGGCCTCGACGACTCGACGAAGCTGTCGCCCGACGAGCGGGAGGCGCTCGTGCCCCTCATCCGCCGTGAAGCGCTGGCGGTCGGCGTCGGGCAGTGCTCGCCGGCGGAGATCGACGAACTGAACGTGCTCTGGGCGTCGATGGAGGCGATGCGCCGCGCGGCCGAGGCGCTCCCGCTCGTCCCGGACGTGTTCCTGGTGGACGGCAACCGGGCGATCCCGAACGCGCCGTGTCCCCAGGAGACGATCGTCAAGGGCGACGCACGGAGCCTGTCGATCGCGGCAGCCTCAGTCATCGCCAAGGTGACGCGCGACCGTCTCATGGTCGAGCTCCACGCCGCGTTCCCGGTCTACGGCTGGGCCGGCCACAAGGGCTACCCGACGGCGGCGCACTACGCGGCGCTGGCCACACACGGCCCGAGCCCGCACCACCGCCGCACGTTCCGCCTCACGCGCTAACCGTCACGCACCGGCCCACGCCGCCAGCCGCGCAGCGCCTCCGCCACATCACGCGCGACGACCTCCGCCGGGCGGTCGGCGTCCATGGCGAGGTCGGCCTGGGCGTAGAACGGCTCGCGGGCCGCGAGGAGCGCCGCCAGCCGGGCGGTGAGCGACGCGCCCTGCAGAGGCCGCCCCGCCGCATCGGCGAGCATCGGCCGGCCGGACGCATCGCCGAGGCGCTGGCGGAGCACGTCGGGCGTCGCACGGAGCCAGACGACCGGGCCGGCTGCTCGCGCAGTGGAGAGGTTGGCGGGCTGCACGAGCGTTCCGCCCCCGGTCGAGACGATGAGCCCCTGCCCCGTCGTCGTCTCGCGAAGCGCATCGGCCTCGGCGGCGCGGAACGTGGCCTCCCCCTCGGCGAACAGCTCCGTGACCGCACGCCCCGTCCGCGCCTCCACGAGCCAGTCGAGGTCCACGAACCGGTACCCGAGACGATCCGCCAGGAGCGGACCGACGGTGCTCTTGCCGGCGGCCATGAAGCCGGTGAGGTAGATGCGAGGGGGCACGGTGGACCTGGAGACGAACCCTGGAAGATCCCCGCGATGCGCGCGCGTCGCCAGCCACAGGCCCTCATCTTGCGCGGAACTTTCCCCCGACCGCGCTCCCCGTCTCCCTCATGCCCACGACACGCCTCCTGATCGAGTACGACGGCACCGACTTCCGGGGCTGGCAGACGCAGGCGACCGGCCCGACGGTCCAGGACGCCGTCGAGACCGCGCTGGCGACCGCGCTCCGCCAGCCCGTCGCCGTCGTCGGGTCGGGACGGACGGACGCGGGCGTCCACGCACGCGGACAGGTGGCCCACTTCGTCAGCGGCGAGGCGCCCGACCCGCACCGCCTGCGGGCCTCGCTGAACGGGCTCCTTCCGCCCCCCATCGCCGTCCTGGCCGTCGAGCCCGCGCCGGACGGCTTCCACGCCCGCTACGATGCCCGGCGGCGGCGCTACGTTTATCACGCCACGACGGAGCCGCGCGCCCTCGACCGACGCACACGCGTCCTTTTTCGCCCCGCACCGGACCTCGACACGATGAACGAGGCCGCCCGACACCTCCTCGGCCGGCACGACTTCTCCTCGTTCTGCCGGACCCAGTCGGAGACCACGAACCGGACGTGCACCGTGGAGAAGGCCTGCTGGACGGCCGGGCCGCGCGCCGGGGATCTCGACTTCGAGGTCGAAGCGGACCGGTTTCTGCATGGCATGGTGCGCGCGCTCGTCGGTACGCTCGTCGAGGTTGGCCGCGGACGCCGTCCGCCAGACGACGTCGCCGACGTGCTGGCGGCGCGCGACCGCCGTGCCGCCGGCCCTGCCGCCCCGCCCCACGGCCTCGTCCTCGACCGCGTCGACTACCCCACCCCTGCCTTCGTATAACG
>CAYPVZ010000503.1:0-2928 GCA_964414235.1 uncultured Rhodothermales bacterium
AGGAGGACGAGAGCGCCAAGCGCGCGGGTAAGGAATCGGGTCATCGGGGTCGGGGTGGGGAGAGAAGGCAAGTGCCAGAGGAATCGAGTCCAAGTGCCGTGCCAACCGGCGAGCTGGCCCGGCCCACATCAACGCTTCACGAACGCGATTCCGTGCCCAGTGTACCGCGCACGCCCTGGATGCGGCAAGCTGGGGCCTCACGCGTACCCGATGGCGACGGCGACCGCCAGCGCGGCGAGCCCGAGCAGGAACAGGCCAACCTGGAGCGGAAGCATCCACCGCGCCCACGTCGGCCAGGGCACGCGCGCGAGTGACAGGACGCCCATCAGGACTGCGCTGGTGGGGATGATCATGTTCGTGAACCCGTCGCCCATCTGAAACGCGAGCACGGCCGTCTGGCGGCTCACGCCGACGAGGTCGGCCAGGGGCGCCATCAGCGGCATCGTGAGCGCGGCCTGCCCGCTACCCGACGGCACGAAAAAGTTGATCGCCGTCTGCGCCGCGAACATGGCGCTGGCGGCGAGCGTGGAGCCCGCATCGCCCAGCCCGGAGGCCAGGGCGTAGAGGATCGTGTCCACCACCTGACCGTCCTGCAGGACGACGAGGATGCCGCGCGCCAGCCCGATGATGACCGCCGTCGGCGCGAGGTCGCGGACGCCCGCCATGAACGCCTGCGCCGTCTCGTTCCCCCCCAGCCCGCCGACGGCGCCGATCACGACCGCCAGCGCCACGAAGAGGGCCGCGATCTCGACGATGTACCAGCCCTCGACGAGCACGCCGGCCACGAGCGCGGCCATGCCGAGCGCAAACAACCCGAGAGCCAGCCCGTGCCTCCTGGTAAACACCACGTCGGCGTCGTGGAGCGCCGATCGCTCGCGCGCCTGATCGATCTCGTGGGTGGGGCTGAGCGCGGGGTCTCGGCGGACGCGCGCCGCATGCCACAGCACGAACCCGATGGTCGACGCCGTCGTGAGGACCCACAGCCCGACCCGGAAGCCGGCCCCACTGAAGAGGGGAACGCCCGCGATTCCCTGCGCCACGCCGACTGTGAACGGGTTCAAGAACGCGGCCGCGAACCCGGCGGCTGAACCCAGAAAAGGAATCGCCGCGCCCGTCAGGGCATCGTAGCCGAGCGCAACCGCCAGGGGGACGAAGATGAGGACGAACGGGATCGTCTCCTCAGACATCCCGAACACGGCCCCGCCCAGGGAGAACATCGTCATGAACAGCGGGATCAGGACGGCGTCGAGCGCGCGCGACCGGCTGGCGGCCGTCACCACGCGTCGCAGCGCGGCGTCGATGGCGCCGGTCTCGGTGAGTACCGCGAACGCCCCGCCGACGAGCAGGACGAACGCGATGATCGGCGCCGCGTCCTCGTCCACGAACCCGAGGATCGGCGCCTTGAAGACCATCGTGACCGTGTGGACGAGCCGGCTCCCGACGCCCTCGTCGCTCCGAGCGACCCGCTCGTACGAGCCCGGCACGACCACCTCGCGCGTTCCGACGCCCTCGACCTGGATCTCGTCGCGGGCGAACGCGCCGGGCGGGATCACCCACGTCAGGATGGCGGCCACGACGATGATGCCGAAGATGATGAGCGTCGTATCGGGCGCGCGGAAACGACGGGCTGGAGCGGCGTCGGGCGGAGCGTCGGACATGGGTGCAGCGTACGAACCGGCCCGAAGCTAGCGTTCGGCCGGCCTCCCCCCTGCCACGCCTTGCCCGACCGCGCCGAGCGATCTTCCGTCATGCGCCTCCTCGCCCTCCTGCTCGGCCTCTCCATGCTCGCCACCAGCGCCTCAGCGCAGACGACTGAGGGGCAGAGCGCACGCCAGGCGGGCCGGCTCATCCGCGCCCTCACCGCGCTCGCCGCCGCGGACGACTCGGCCGCCGTCCGCGCCCTCGACGAAGCGCTGGCGACCTCCCCCGCCGACCCGACGCTGCTGGCGGTCCGTGCCGACGCCTCGACGCGCCTGGGCGACCCGGCCAGCGCCGTCTACTGCGCCCGGCAGGCCGCCGACGCCGCGCCCGACCGCGCCGATGTCCAACTCGGGCTGGCGAGCGCCCTCCGCGCCGCCGGGCAGGCCCGCGAGGCCGCCGACGCCCTCGCACTCGCCCGCCGCCTCGCTCCGACCGACCTCGACGTGCTCGTCGCGACGGTCGACCTGTCGGCCCAGACCGGCGACGCGGCGACCGAGGCGGATGCCCTCCGCACGCTCGTCCGCCTCGGCGACACCGTCGGCGCGCGGCTGCGGCTGTCGGCGCTGGCCGAGCGCGCGGGCGACCGTGACGAGGCGCTAGCTCATGCCCGCGCGGCTGCGCGGCTGTCCCCGACCGAGCCAGCCGTCCGCCAGCGGCTGGCGGAGCTGACCGACGCGCCCGCGCCTGTCGTCCGCGCTCCCGACGCCGACGACGCCGACGACCTCGACGCGCTCCTCGCCGCCGTCGAGGACGACCCGACGCAGATCGCGACGTGGATCCGCGCGCTCGACGCCCTCGCCGCGACGACCGACCCGCGCTCCGGCGCGACGGCCGACGACGCGCTCCTCCTCTTCCCTACCGTCCCGGGCGTTCTCACAGCCGCCGCCGAGGCCTACGCCGCGGCCGGCCGCGAGGCCGACGCCCGCGAGACGGCCCGGCGCGGCCTCGCCTCACTCGACCGTCTCGGCGACGCCGTCGACAACGCCGACGTCCTCCGCCAGCGCCTCGGCGCCGTCCTCTCCCGCTAACTGCCCTTCCGCTCCGCCCTCGCGCTGCTCGCGCTCGTCGCCGCCGGCGGCACGGCCGGCCCGCTCGTCGTCGACGCCCCGACGGGCGAGACGCCCTCGGGCTACCCGAACCACACGGCCGAGCAGGTGATCGCGGCGGGCGCCGCGTCCGGGGCGCCCGTGCGCAGCGGGGCGGCCGACGGGGGCCGGGGCATCACCC
>CAYPVZ010000504.1:0-2924 GCA_964414235.1 uncultured Rhodothermales bacterium
GCGCTACTCCGCCGCTACGCCGAGGAGCCGGCGGAGTAGCGCTCGCCCGGCTGGCGGCGCGTGTCGCCAGCGGGGGGGAGGAGGGGCGGAACGGATCCATCGTTCACACACGCGACGCGCCGGTGTCGCTCCGGCGTCGGAGCTTGGCGTGCCCGTCCCCCCGCCCGTCATGACCTCTCCGCCGACCGAGGCGCCGCCCTCGCGCGGCCTCCTGCGCGACCTCGTCGCCGCGGTCCGCGGCACGGCGCGCGACTACACCGAGGGCCCCATCGGGACGGCGCTGCTGCTGCTGGCGGTGCCGATGGTGCTGGAGATGGTCATGGAGTCCGTCTTCGCCGTCGTCGACGTGTACTGGGTGGCGTCGCTGGGCGCGCCGGCCGTCGCGGCCGTCGGCCTGACCGAGTCCGTCCTGTCGCTGATGTACGCCATCGCGATGGGGCTCGGGATGGGCGCGGCGGCGTTCGTGGCCCGGCGCGTGGGCGAGAAGGACCCCGACGGCGCGGCGCGGGCCGCCGTGCAGGCCGTCGCCGTGGCCGTCGCGGCGTCGCTCCCCATCGCCGTCGTCGGCGTGTTCTACAGCGGCGGGCTTCTCGCGCTGATGGGCGCCGACGCCGAGACGGCCGCCGTGGGCGCGGGCTACGTGGCGTGGATGCTCGGCAGCAACGCCGTCATCATGCTCCTGTTCGTGCTCAACGCCGTCTTCCGGGGCGCCGGCGACGCCGCCATCGCCATGCGGATGCTGTGGCTGGCCAACGGCGTCAACCTCGTCCTGGACCCGGTTCTCATCTTCGGCTGGGGCCCGTTCCCCGAGCTCGGCGTGACCGGCGCCGCCATCGCGACCACCATCGGGCGCGGGCTGGCGGTGGTCGTCCAGCTGGCGGTGCTGCTGCGCGGCGGCGAGCACATCCGCGTGCGCGCCGAGCACCTCCGCCTCCGGTGGGACGTCATGGCGCGCCTCGTGCGGACCTCCGCCGGCGGCATCGCCCAGTTCCTCATCGGCACGACCTCCTGGGTCTTCCTCGTCCGCATCGTGGCCGAGTTCGGGGCCGAGGCGCTCGCGGGCTACACCATCGCCATCCGGATCTTCCTGTTCACGCTGCTGCCGGCGTGGGGCCTCTCGAACGCCGCCGCGACGCTCGTCGGCCAGAACCTGGGCGCCGGGCGGCCGGAGCGCGCCGAGCGGTCCGTCTGGATCGCCGGGCTCGTGACGATGGCCGTGCTCGCGCTCGTCTCCGTGGGCTACGTCGTCGGCGACGAGGCGCTCGTGCGGCTCTTCACCGACGACCCGGCCGTCGTCGCCAGCGGGGCGGAGTGCCTCCGCATCCTGGCCTACGGCTACGTACTCTTCGCCTGGGGCATGGTGCTCCCGCAGGCCTTCAACGGCGCCGGCGACACGCTCACGCCGACCTACATCAACGTGGCGTGCTTCTGGGCCGTCCAGATCCCGGTGGCCTGGGCGCTGGCGTTCCCGCTGGGGCTCGGCGCGACGGGCGTCTACGTCTCGATCACGGCTGCCAACGTGGTGGCCGCGGCGCTGGCGTACGTCCTCTTCCGCCGCGGGCGCTGGAAGACGGCTGTCGTGTAGCGCGGGCGCCGCCAGCGGGGCGGCCTCCCCTCGGCCTGCCGTCTACCGCGTCGGCTTCGTCTCCACTCGACGCGCGATGAGCGGGGTCTCCAGTCGGCCGAGCGCCAGTGCTCAGTCCATCCCCGGGACGGCGAGAATGGGGGCGCCGGGAACGACGAGGGGGCCCGTCCGGAGGCCGGTGCCGATGCCGGTCAGGCTGTTGTCGTCGAATCCGTCGTCGGTCGAGGCCACGTTGAAGTGGCCCGTCACCGTCTCGCGCTGGGGCGTGGCGCACCGGCCGGGGGCATTCTCGGGCCAGTGGAGCACCTCGAACCGGAAGGACCCCGCGATCCGGCCCTGCGCGGCGTGCTCCAGGACCATCTCGCCCTCGGTGCAGAGGACCGGGGCGCAGCCCGAGCCGGCCGCGCTCTGGCGGGCCCGCTGGCGGTCGGCCTCGGTCATCGTGCAGACTTCCCAGCCGGCGCCGGGGTCCGACGGAAGCGCGCCCGTGCGGAGCGCCGTCAGGAACGGGGCGGGGTAGACCCCGACGGCGAACGTCGGCGCCTCGTCCTCCGGGTAGCGGTCTTCGTCCACGGCGGCGGCGAGGATCTGGGCGCCGCCCTCGCGCCCCTGGAGCACGGCGCCGAGCGTCATCTGGCACTCGCCCCCGTCGCCCTCGCCGACGAACGTCGCCAGCAGGCGCGTCGTGTTCTTCGCGCGGGCCTCTGCGGCCGCCGCCGCGATCTCGGGCGCGGCCTCGGCCTGGGCCGCCGCCATCTCGGTCCGGAACTGCTCCCGCAGCGCCGCCAGCTGCTCGCGCGTCATGCCGGCCGCCTGCCCCTGGCGCTCGATCTGCTGGAGCATGATCTCGGCGTTGTCGAGGATGTCCTCCACGTCGCGGCCCACCTCGGGGACCGCCCGGTCGAGGTCGCGGGCCTGCTCGTCCGGGGTCACCAGGTCGAACACGGCGCGCGGGTCGGCGCCGGAGCGGCAGGTCCACGGGCCCGGCCCACGGACCGCGAACCCGGGCGGCAGCTCCCCGCCGACGGCCTCCGCCGTCGCCGTGAGGTCGGCACCGTAGAACCCCTCGACCTCGACGCGCAGCTCGAAGCCGGCGTCCACGGTCGCGGGCGCGTCCGGCGCCACGTTCGCCACGCGGACGAGGTACTCGACCGTCGTCTCGGTCTGCCCCGGGCCCGTCGAGGCCGTCCCCGCACCGCCGGTCGCGGCCGTCATGGCGACGGTGTAGGGCGCCGTCGGGTCCGCAGGCCGGCCCACGACGTCGGAGTCCACGATCAGGTGGAGGGCGTCGCGGTCGGCGCCGTCGGCGCCTTCGAGCGAGAACCGAACGGTGTAGGGG
>CAYPVZ010000505.1:0-2920 GCA_964414235.1 uncultured Rhodothermales bacterium
ACCTTCGGCGCGCTCGGCTGGCTGCCGCTCTCCATCGCGCCCTCCACGTCGCGCTTGACGACGCGGCCCTCCGGGCCGGAGCCCGCGATCTGGCCCAGGTCGAGACCGGCCTCCTGTGCCATGCGGCGCGCGAGCGGGCTCGCCTTGACGCGCCCACCGTCGCCGCCAGCGGCCGGCGTGGCCTCGGCGGAGGCGCCGTCGCCCGTCACGGGCTGAACGCTCGGGGCTGGCGTATCGATGGCGTCCGCGGTCGGCGCGATGCCGTCGATGCCCGCCGGGGCGGCGTTGCCCTCGTCGGTCGCGGGCGCGGCTGGCTTGACCTCGGCGGCGTCGGCCGAGCCGGCGGCCCCGTCGCCGCCGTACTTCGAGAGGACCGCGTCCGGGCTCTCGCCCTCCTTGCCGAGCACGGCGATCAGCGCGCCGATCGGGACCGAATCGCCCTCGCCGACGACGCGCTTCAGGAGGACGCCGTCGTCGTAGACCTCCAGGTCCATCGTGGCCTTGTCGGTCTCGACCTGGGCGATGACGTCGCCGGCCGACACCGACGCGCCCTCTTCGGCGAGCCACGCGACGAGGACGCCCTCCTCCATCGTGTCGCTCATCTTGGGCATTTCGACGGCAATGGCCATGGGGACTGGGGACTAGAGACTGGGAACGGGGAGAGAATGGAAGCGCGCGGACGGACGGCGGGCGATCCGGTCGCCCGTCCCGGGACCTACACGTAAAGCGTCTTCTTGACGGCGGCGATGGTGTCGTCCACGGACGGCATCCAGGCCTCGATGAGGTTCTTGGCGTACGGCGCCGGCACGTCCTTGGCCGTCACGCGCTCGACCGGCGCGTCCAGGTAGTGGAAGCAGTCGCGCTGGATCTGGAAGCCGACCTCGGCCGCAATCCCGCCGAACGGCTGGCTCTCGTCGACGATCACGAGCCGGTTCGTCTTCTTGACTGACTCGATGACGGCGTCGATGGGGAACGGGCGGATCGTGCGCGGGTCGATGACGGTCGCCTCAATGCCCTGCTTGGCGAGCTCCTCGGCGGCCTCCATGGCCAGCCAGTAGCTCTTCGAGTGCGCGACGATGGTGACGTCGTCGCCCTCGCGCGCCAGCCGGGCCTCGCCGATGGGGATCGTGTAGTCCTCGGCGTCCGACACCTCGCCCCGGAGGCCGAACATCAGCTCGGACTCCAGGAAGAGCACCGGGTCGTCGTCGCGGATGGCGCTCTTGAGCAGGCCCTTGGCGTCGTCCGGGTTGGAGGGCGCGACGATCTTGAGGCCCGGGACGTTCGAATACAGCGCCTCGACCGAGTTCGAGTGGGTCGCGCCGAGCTGGCCGGCGGCGCCGTTGCCGCCGCGGAACACGATCGGGATCTTGGACTGGCCGCCCGACATGTAGCGGACCTTGGCCGCGTTCGAGACGATCTGGTCGAAGCACACGAACGTGAAGTTCCACGTCATGAACTCAACGATGGGCCGGAGCCCCATCAGCGCCGCGCCGATGCTCAGCCCGGCGAAGCCGGCCTCGGAGATCGGCGAGTCGATGATGCGATTCGGCCCGAACTGGTCGAGCATGCCCTGCGAGACCTTGTAGGCCCCGTCGTACTCGGCGACCTCCTCGCCGATGAGGTAGACGTTCTCGTCGCGCTCCATCTCCTCCGTCATCGCGGCGCGGAGGGCTTCTCGGAACTGCAGCTCTGCCATTCTGGGGTCTCGGTCGGGTGGCGCTGGCGGTCGCCAGCGGGGCGCGCGTTAAACGGTGAAGGGGACGTCGCCGGAGGCGTAGACGTCTTCGTACATGGTCGAGACGTCCGGCTTCGGGCTGTTCTCGGCGAACTCGACGGCCTCCATGACCTCGGCCTTGACCTCCTCGTCGATCTGGTCGAGCGCCTCGTCGGTCGCGAGGTCGTTCTCGAGGAGGTAGAGCCGGGTCCGGATGATGGGGTCTTCGTTCTTCTTGGCCTCCATCTCCTCCTTGGTCCGGTACTTCTGGGGGTCGGACATGGAGTGGCCGCGGTAGCGGTACGTCTGGACCTCGACGAAGTACGGCTTCGTCTGGCCGTCGGTCTCGCCGCGGGCGTCGTCTCCGATCTCCTTGAAGGCGCCATAGACCTCGAACAGGTCCATCCCGTCGACGACGGCCGTGATCATGCCGTACGGGTAGCCCTGCTTGTAGAGCTGGGCGTCGCCGCGCGAGCGCTCGATGGAGGTCCCCATCGCGTACTCGTTGTTCTCGACGATGATGAGCGCCGGGACATCGTAGAGCGAGGCCAGGTTGGCCGCCTCGTGGAACGAGCCCTGGTTGATGGCGCCGTCGCCGAAGAACGTCATCGAGCAGCCACCGTCGCCCTTGTACTTCGAGGCGAAGCCCATCCCGACGCCGACCGGGATCTGCCCGCCGACGATGCCATGGCCGCCGTAGAAGTGCTTCTCGACGTCGAAGAAGTGCATCGAGCCGCCCTTGCCGCGGCTGCACCCGTCGATCTTGCCGTAGAGCTCGGCCATGCCGGCCTTCGAGCTCATGCCGCGCGCGAGCGCCAGCCCGTGGTCGCGGTAGGCCGTGATGATGGGATCCGTCGGGCGCATGGCCCAGACGGCGCCGGTCGAAACGGCCTCCTGCCCGATGTAGAGGTGCAGGAAGCCGGCGATCTTCTGGCGCCCGTACATCTGCGCCGCGCGCTCCTCGAAGCGGCGCTGCAGCAGCATGTTCCGGTACATGTCGAGGACCGTCTCGGGCGAGAGCCCCAGCGACTCGTGCGTGTGGCCGGACTGGCGGTAGACGCGGACGTCCGGGACGTCGGGCGTGAACGACGCCGTGCCATTGGTCGAGGCCGCGGCCTTGCGGGCGGGCGCTTTCTTGGCAGGAGCCTTCTTCGCGGGGGCCTTCTTGGCGGACGTGCCGGCCATCGTGCTCGGGAGAGATTCGGG
>CAYPVZ010000506.1:0-2920 GCA_964414235.1 uncultured Rhodothermales bacterium
ACGCCAGCCCGTCGAGGACGCGCGCGTACGGGCCGAAGCCGGAGAGCCGGAACGGCAGGACGAGGACGGCGCGCCCGTCTTCGGCCTCGGCCGCGACGAAGCCGCGGACGGCCCGCTCGGCCGCGGCGCGCGGCTCGGCCCAGTCCTCCCGCAGCGTCTCGACACGGACGGCGTGGACGCCGAGCGCGCGGACCTGGGTGCTGGCGTGCTCGATGGCCGCGACCCACCGCGCGTTGTCTACGTCGTCGCCGGTGCCGTGGGCGAGGATGAGGACCGACTCATTCGCGGGGTCGGTGCTAAGGGCGGCGGCGCGGGTGGCGAGGATGTCCGCCAGTTCCTCGGCCTGCATGAGGCCGTCGGGCGAGAGCGCCACCGTGAGGCCGTGCTCGATCGGAGCCGGCGTCGAGGCCGCGGCACCGTGCCCCCCATGTGCGCCATGGCCTCCGGCTCCATGACCGCCCGCCCCGTGGAGCATGAACTGCGTCGGCGGGTCCTCGCGGAGGCCGAGGAAGTACTCCGTCTGGTGGAGGAACGAGCGGCCGTCCAGGAACAGCCGGACGACCGCGACGCGAGAGGCGCCCTGCTGGCGGAGCGCGTCGAGGCCGGCGCCGAGCGAGGTGGGGTCGGCCATGCCGAAGGCGACGGCCACCGGCATCCGCTCGCGGAGCGGGGCGACGGCCGCCTCGACCTGGGCGTTCCAGACGGGGTCTCCGCCGTGGGCCATGAGGAGGAGGCCGGGCACGTCCGCTGGCTCGGACTGGGCAGCGGCGGGGCGGACGAACGCGACGAGGGCGAGCAGAAGGACGAGGCGGAGCATGGCGTCGGCGGGAGCGGCTTCAATCTAGACTTTGTCTAAACAGACAGCCTGTCACGCTACGTCCTCCATCCAAGCTTCGCCGCTGGCGGGTCACTCCTCGGTGTCCGGGAGGAGGATGCCGCCCGTGCTTCCAGTCTCGCCGGGCTCGAGCTCCAGGTCGGTCTCGGCTGGCAGTACCTCGACGTCGCGGACCACCAGCGAGGCGCTGTCGAGCGTGAGGCGGACCTTGTCGCCCTCGGCGAGGCTGTCGAGCAATTCCGGCGTGGCGAGGCGGAAGGCCATCCGCATGGCTGGCATCTGACCCGCGAGGGCCTCGTGATTGACCAGCATGGCCTCGCCGTCGTACTGCGATTCGAGGAAGACGCCGCGGACCGAGACCGTGGCAGCGGGCGGAGGCTCGGGCGCGTCGGCGCAGGCGGCGACGAGGCCCAGGGCGAGCACGGCGGCGAAGAGTCGCATCGGGACGAGAGGAAGAGCGGCCCGTTCACGCCGCTGGCCGTCGCCAGTTCGCGTGCGGGCGATCGTGGGCCTCAGTCGCCCTCGACGAACGACGAGCCGGTCGGGTTGACCGTAAAATCGAACGTGTAGACGCCCGGCTCGGAACTGGCGCTCGGGCTCGCCGGGGCGCCGCGGTAGTAGCTCCTGAAGCGGACCTTTGCGAAGCCTCTCCCGTCGCCGAGGCGGAGGAGGAGCGTCTGGTCGGGAATCGGGACGATGGTCGTCCCGCCTGCGACGCCCTGGGTCTCGAACCAGCCGTCGCCTGCGCCGGTGCAGACGGCGCGCGGAGGCCCGCTCAGGCATGGTGACTCTCCGTCTCGCCGGTAAGTCACCGATTCGATGAGCGCATCGTTGACCGTCGTGTACAAGACCGGCGCGATAACCCCGATGCCGGCGCCGGGCCCGCTGGAGCCGCCGTTGAGGATGACCTCAGTGCCTCGGAAGCCGATGTCCCACGCCGTCGTCGCGGAGTCGGCGGCTTCCACCACGTCGTCGTCGCGGAGCGAGTAGAGGACGAAGCTCCCGCCGGGAGGCGCCGCCAGGTCAGAGACCGTGTCGGAAACGATGGGCGGCACTTCGACCGACGAGCAGCTGGCGACAACGATCCCGAGGAGGAGCAGGAGGGCACGAGACATGTACGAGCGGAGGAGGAACACGAATGGGACGACGGAACGGTCCGTTTGCGTCTGCGGCTCCCGGGCGGGCGCAGGACCCGTGAAATGGAGGACGCCTCTGGTCACGGGTGGAGAGTGTCCTTATCTAGACTTGTTCCAGATAAGCGGCCCCGTGCGTCACCTGGCTCTCGCCTTCCTGCTCCTCCTCGTCGCCGGCTGCAAGGCCGACGGGGCTTCGCGCACCGCTCCGGCCGACGCGCCGCCTGACCTCGACCGGATCGTCACGCTCGGTGGGCCGGTGACGGAGCTGGTCTACGCGCTCGGCCTCGGCGACGCCGTCGTCGGGACCGACCGGTCGAGCCTGTACCCGGCCGAGATCCTCGGCAAGCCTCGGCTCGACTACTTTCGCCAGACGTCGGCCGAGGGCGTGCTCTCGCTCGACCCGACGCTCGTGGTCGCGCTCGAGAGCTCGGGGCCGCCGGGTGTGCTCGACCAGATCCGCGCGGCGGGCGTGCGGGTCGAGACGGTTCCGGAAGTCACGTCGGTCGCGGACGCCGAGGCGCGCCTCCGCCAGCTGGCGGAGGTGCTGGGGCGGCCCGAGATCGCGGCGCCGGTGGTGACCGCGATGCAGGCGGACCTCGCAGCCGTGGAGCCGGCGGAGGGTGTCCGCGCGCTGTTCGTCTACGCGCGGGGCGTCGGTGTCGTGCTGGTCTCCGGGACTGGCAACGAAGCTGACGCCGTGCTGCGGCTGGCCGGGGCGGAGAACGCCGTCACCGCCTTCGAGGACTTCCGCCCGCTCACGGCCGAGGCTGTCGCGGACGCCGCGCCGGACGTCATCATCATCCCGGAGCGCGGGCTCGAAAGCCTCGGCGGCATCGACGGGCTCCTCCGCCAGCCCGGCCTCGCCCAGACGCCGGCCGGCCAGAACCGGCGCGTGGTCGCGGTCGACGACGCGCTGCTGCTTGGCTTCGGGCCGCGCGTCGGGCCGGGG
>CAYPVZ010000507.1:0-2919 GCA_964414235.1 uncultured Rhodothermales bacterium
GGCCGCCGGACTACCGGGTCGCTCCGGAACCACCGTCGCGCTGCCCGTCGTCTCGGCCGGCGGCCGGCTGCTCGGCCGCATCACCATCGACGACGTCGTCGACGTCATCCGCGAGGAGGCCGAGGAGGACCTCCAGCGCGCGGTCGGCATCACGGGCGAGGAGGAGCTCTCGTCGAGCGTCTTCGCCGTCAGCCGCGGCCGGCTGCCGTGGCTGGCGATCGGCATGGGCGGCGCGTTCCTCTCGGGCCTCGTCATCCGCGGCTTCGAGGGCGCGCTGGAGCGGGCCATCGTGCTGGCGACCTTCATCCCGCTCGTCACCGCGACCGGCGGCAACGCGGCCATCCAGAGCGCCGCCATCGCCGTGCAGGGCCTCACCTCCGGCGACCTCTGGCTGGCGGATGGCGTCCGCCGGCTGAGCAAGGAGGTCGGCGTGGCGCTCATCAACGGCATCGTGCTGGCGCTCCTCGTCGGCGCCGTCGTCGTGGTCTTCGAGCTCGGCGACCCCGCCCGCCTCGCGCTGACCGTCGGGCTCACGCTGCTGACCGTCACGCTCGTCGCCACCACCAACGGCGCGCTCGTGCCCTTCCTGCTCCAGCGCGCCGGCATCGACCCCGCCAGCGCCATGGGGCCGTTCGTCACGACGCTCAACGACATCCTCGGCCTGACCGTCTACTTCGTCATCGCGACGGTCTTCTACCTCTAGCCATGTCCACGATCACCGTCGCCCGGACCGCCCGCGGCACGGCGCTCGCCGCCGACGCGCTCACCACCTTCGACGACCTCAAGCTGCCGCCCGACCTCGACGCGGCTGGCGAGAAGGTGGTCCGCCTCGGCGACGTCGTCGTCGGCATCGTCGGCTACTCGGCGCACTTCCTCGTGCTGCAGGACGCGCTGGAGCGGATGGAGGACGCCGACCTGACGTCGCGGCGCGGCATTTTCGAGACGTTCCGCGCGCTCCACCCGGTGCTCAAGGAGGAGTACTACCTCAACCCGGAGACCGACCAGGAGGGGGACCCCTACGAGAGCACGCAGGTGTCGCTGCTCATCGCCGCGCCGACGGGCCTCTTCGGCGTCTACGACATGCGCGAGGTCCACGAGTTCACGCGCTACTGGGCCATGGGCTCGGGCGCGCCGTTCGCGCTCGGCGCCATGCACGCCCGCTGGGCCGAGGCCGAGGCGGGCACGCTCGACGCCGCCGCGCTCGCCGCCGTCGGCGCCGAGGCCGGGTGCCGGTTCGACCCGTCCTCGGGCGGCCCCGTCGAGGTCTACGAGGTCGGCTAGAGGGGGCGCGAGCCGGCCCCGCCCGCCTCGGGCCCGAGGCGGGGCTAGCCGTCGACCTTGCGGGCCTGGTAGTAGCCGTCGCGGAAGTCGGCGTCGCCGAGCAGGCCGTCGACGACGTCGTCGAGCGTGTCGCGCAGGGGCGGGAACTGGGGGAAGAGCGCCGCCAGCTGCGTGGTGGCGACCGTTTTTGCGTCCTCGGCGCCGTCGCGGGCCGAGGTCTGGGGCAGGAGCCGGGCGGCCTCGGCGTCGAGCTCGTCCAGCAGCGCCTCCGTCACCTCGTACTCCACCAGCGCCGCCGGGTCGCGCTCGCGCGCCGCGTTCGTGATCGTCTTGAGCGTCCTCACCCGGTCGGCCTCGCTGGTGTTGAGGAGGTCGGACTCGGAGACGTCGACGATGGCGAGCAACTCGGGGTCGTTCTCCAGGCGGGCGTAGGCGCGGAGGCGCTGGACGAGCGTCATGGCGAGCCGGATCACGAAGGCCTCGTGCTCGTCGTGCGAGAGCGTCTGGCCGGTCGTGTTGCGGGCCTGGATCTGAGCCTGCGCGCGGACCTCCTGCAGGAGCGCCCGCCACGCTCCGATGGCCTTGACGGCGGGCGGCTTGCCCGACCAGACTTGCGGCTGGCCATCGAAGTGGTCGAGGATGGACTGGTACGACGAGAGGCGTCGCTGTTGCTGATTGGTCATGGACCGTGAGGCGGGTTCGCGATCAAACCTACACGACGGGCTCCAATTCGCGAACGCGAGGACGTCGGTTTGTCGCTCGATGCGTCCGTGAGATCACAGTCAGGCGTCGTGAGACTGTCACAATGTCCGGTGAGACGGCAATCAGATACCGTGAGCGGGTAGAAATGAACCGTGAGACTGCCACAATGTCCAGTGAGACGACGACCAGAGCCCGTGAGATGACCACCCGGGGCCGTGAGACGACGACCAGGGCCCGTGAGATGACCACCCGGAACCGTGAGACCGCAGTCAGGGATCGTGAGACCGCGACCCGGGGCCGTGAGCGGTCGGCTCCGCGCCGGGGGCTCCGCCTCGGCGCCGAGGCGGGGGGAGCCGGGGGCCCGCGGCGGGCTGCGCCGGGGGCGGACGGGCGCGGTCGGCGTCGGTCCGGCGGGCGGGGTCGGCCCTAGAGGCGGAGCGTGAAGACCGTCCGCTCGTCGGGCACGGAGGCGACGGTGAGGCCGCCGCCGTGGAGGCGGGCGATGCGCTGGGCGAGGCTCAGGCCGATGCCGCTGCCGCCGGGCTTGGTCGAGAAGAAGGGCACGAACACGCGCTCGGCGACCTCGGGGAGCAGGCCAGGCCCGTTGTCGGCGACCTCGACGACGGCGCGGCCGCTGGACCCGGCGAAGGCCCGGAGCTCGACGCGGGCCTCCGGCAGCCCGTCGACGGCCTCGACGGCGTTGAGCGCCAGGTTGACGAGCGCCTGCTCGACGAGGTCGGGGTCGGCCACGATCTCCAGCCGCTCGGGCTCGACGGAGACGGTCACCGTCACGTCGCGCGCGCTGGCGCGCATCAGGATGGCGATGTCGCCGAGGAGCTCCGAGGCGGAGAGGACCTTCGGCTGCGGCGGTGGGAGCCTCGCCAGCGTCCGGTAGGCGTCGACGAACGAGCCGAGGCCGCGGCTGCGGCGCTCGCT
>CAYPVZ010000508.1:0-2895 GCA_964414235.1 uncultured Rhodothermales bacterium
CGCTGGGCTGCGGCCAGGCGCCCTGCGTGCGGGCCCCGCTGGCGGTGGACGGCGACGCCCGCCGGGACGGCGTCGAGGAACGCGGCGTCCGGCTCGCCGCCGAGGTACAGGCGGACGGCCGGGCCGTCCTCGGCGGCCGCCAGCGCGGCGTAGCGGTCCAGGGCGTCGGCCAGGAAGGCGGCGTAGAGCGCGGCGGCCGCGGCGGGCGCCCGCGGCGGGCAGAGCCGGGTCTTGACACGCCCCGGCTCGGGCATCTTGGCGAAGACGAGGAGTGCCGGCCTCACGCGTCGTCGTCGATCACGATGGCCTCGACGTCGGTGTAGACCGAGAACGTGACCGTCAGCCCGTCCTCGGCCGCCAGCGGGACGGCGCGGACGTGGACCGTCGCGCCGGCATTGATCCCGGAGGGCACGACGTCGTCGTAGACCTCGCCGGCGGTGACGACGCGGGCGTAGGCCTGGATCACCTCGGAGCCGCGGAGGTGGGGGAACTCCTCCAGCAGGCGCCGGCCGACGAGGTCGTCGGGGTCGCGGCCGAGCAGGAGCGCGGCGCGCGGCGTGGCCAGCAGGATCTCGAAGTCCTCCACGCGGCCGCCGTCGCCGCGAATGGCGCGGTAGGCGATGATCCCTTCCTCGGAAGCCGCCAGCACGGCGCGGAGCAGGTCCTGCGACCGCTCGGCCCGCCGCGCCGTGTCCCGGAAGTCCGTCACGTCGTGGAACGAGACGACGGCGGCCTCGGGACGTCCGTCGCCGTCCACGTCGGCCGGCGCCGCGTTGACGCGGTACCACCGGGCCGACTGGCCGGGCGGGACGATCCCCTGGATCACGCCGCGCACGGGGCGGCCGGTGCGGAACACCTCGCGCTCCGGGAGCGCCTCGGCAGGCACCCGAACGCCGTCGACGTCGAGGACGGGCCAGCGGTCGGGCAGGTCGTCGGTCTCGTCGTGTCCATGGCCCATGTCGAGCCCCAGGAGCTCGCGCGCCGACGGGTTCGACATGACGATGCGGAGGTCGCGGTCGACCACGATGACGCCGGCGTCGACGGTCTCGACGATGGTCCGGTAGCGCTCGCGGGCCTCGGCCTCGGCGCTCTCGGCGCGGTCGGCCTCGATGCGGCGGCCGATGGCCTGCGCCATCACTTCGATGAGGTCGCGCTCGACGTCCGAGAACCCCTCGGGCCGGGGCTCCGGCGCGACGAAGTTGAGCGTCCCGACCGTCTCGCTCCCGACGACGACCGGGGTGCCGATGTAGGCCCGCAGCCCGCGGGTGACGCAGGCCGGGTGCTCCGGTGCTTCCTCGCGGGCGTCGGCGTAGGTGACCGTGCCGCCCTGCGCGAGGACGGCGTCGCAGAACGCCTCCTGGATCGGAACGGTCAGGCCGACCGCCAGCTCGGGGTCGGGCGAGACGACGGCCTCCAGGCGGTAGAGCCGCTCCCCCGTCTCGGGGTCCAGCGGCGTCGAGGCGAAGATGCCAGTCGAGAGGTCGAACATCTCGCAGCCGGCGTGGAGGTAGGCCTCGTAGCGCGCCTCGGACGAGGCGTGCTCGGCCGTCGTGATGCCGTGGAGGATCTTGAGATCTTCCGAGAACGCCTCCAGCTGGCGGGTCCGCTCGTCGACGGCCCGCTCCAGTTCGTGGTTGGCCCGGGCGATGGCGCGGCGGAACTGGCGGCGGTCCGTGTCGTCGCGGCAGAGCGAGACAACGCAGAGCCGGCCGTCGTACTCGACGAGGCGGGCCGAGGTCGCCATGGGCAGCCGGCGGCCGTCCTTCGTGAGGTGGACCGAGTCGAACGTGGCGCGGCGCGTCCGGCGGAGCTCCTCGAGCGCGCCCTCCATGTCGACGCGCGACGTGTCGACGAGGTCGGCGGGCGTCATCGCGCGGAGCTCGTCCGGCGTGTACCCGTAGCGGTCGATGGCCGCGGCGTTGAACGTGAGGAACGCCCCGCCCCCGTCCGGCCCGACCGGGTAGACGAGGACGACGTCGTCGAGCGCGTCGAAGAGCGTACGGAAGCGGGCCTCGGAGGCCGCCAGCGCGGCTGCGGCCGTGGTCTGTGCCTCAATGTCGGTGTGGACGCCGACCCACTCGACGATGGCCCCCTGCTCGTCGCGGATCGGCGCGGCGCGGACCGACATCCGGCGGTGGCCCCCGCCGGCCTGCTGGAGCCGGTGCTCGACGGCGTAGAGCGTCTGGTCGCGGACGGCGGCCGCCCACGCTGCCGCCGTCGCCTCGCGGTCGTCGGGATGGACGGCATCGAGCCAGCCCCAGCCGGCGGCCTCGTCGGGGGTCTGGCCCGTCACCTGGTGCCACCGTTCCTGGTCGGTCTGGAGCTCGCCCGAGGGCGGCGTGGTCCAGACGATGGCCGCCGTGGCCTCGACGAGCGAGCGGTAGCGGGCCTCCTCGCGGTCTAGCTCGGCGCGGGTCGCGCGGAGCTCCTGCACCTCGGACCGGCCGCTGACGTCCTCGAACACGACCGCCAGCGCGTCGTCCGCCAGTGGGACGGCCTGGACGGAAAACGTCCCGGAGCGGATCCGCTCGTCGCCGTAGGTCACCGTCCCCAGGTCCCGGGCCTCACCCGACCGGAGCACGTCGTGATAGACGTCGAGGTAGCCGGACTCGGCGATGCCAGGAACGACGTCGACGAGCCGCCGACCGAGCTCGGCCTCGACGTCGAGCCCGGTGAGCGCCCCGCTGGCGGCGTTGGTGTACGCCACGACGAACGAGGCGAGGTCGGCCGGGTCCGCCAGCCGGTAGATCGAGATGCCGAGGGGGAGCCGGTCGAGGAGAGAGGCGCCGTAGCGCTCGACGGGCGACTTTCGAAACAAGCCCATGTGGTGGGAAGGGCGGCCGGCCGGCCGGCGGATGTGGACACGCAGAGGGGCCCGGCATTCCTGTCACAGAC
>CAYPVZ010000509.1:0-2888 GCA_964414235.1 uncultured Rhodothermales bacterium
TCTCCGCCTCGCAGCTCCTCGTCGGCTCGTTCGTCGGGCTCATCCTGGGCGGGACGGTCGGGTTCGAGGTGCTCCCCGGGCTCTACACCGGCGAGCCGCTCGGCTGGCTCGACGCCCTGTTCACGGCGACGAGCGCCGTCTGCGTGACCGGCCTCATCGTCGTCGACACGGCCACGTACTTCACGACCTGGGGGCAGGCGTACGTGCTGCTGCTCATCCAGCTCGGCGGGCTCGGCATCATCACGTTCACCACGATCCTGCTCAGCGCGCTCGGGCGGCGGCTCTCGCTGCGCCACGAGGACCTCGCGCGAAGCGCGGCCGGGCCGGCCGCCGACGTCGACCACCGCCGGCTGGCGCGCCACGTCGTCGGGTTCACGCTGGCCGTCGAGGCCGTCGGCGCGGTGCTGCTCTACGCGTTCTGGATCCGCGACTTCGGCGCGGGCGGGGCCGTCTGGCCGGCGGTCTTCCACTCGGTCAGCGCCTTCTGCAACGCCGGCTTCTCGACGTTCTCGGACTCGCTCGTCGGCGCCGCCGACCGGCCGACCATCCTGGGCGTGATCATGGCGCTCATCGTGGTCGGCGGGATCGGATTCCTGGTGCTGGAAGAGCTCTACGGCCTCGCTCGCCGCGAGGCGGCCGGCCGGCGGCGGCGGCTCTCGGTCCACTCCCGGCTGGTCCTCGCCACGACGGCGATGCTCATCGTCGGCGGCTGGCTCCTCTTCTGCATCTTCGAGTGGGACGTGACGCTGGCGAACATGGGGACGGCCGACAAGTGGGTCAACGGCCTGTTCTTCAGCGTGACCGCCCGGACGGCCGGGTTCAACACGGTCGACTATGGCGCGGCGGCCTCAAACACCAACTTCCTCACGATCCTGCTCATGACCATCGGCGGCTCGCCGGGCTCGACGGCGGGCGGCATCAAGACGACGACGTTCGCACTCGTCGGGCTGCTGGCGTGGGCGCGGATGCGCGGGCTCGACCGGGTGACGCTGTGGCACCGGTCGGTCCCCGAGGAGACGCTCCAGCGCGCGGTCGGGCTCGTCGTCGTGTGCTTCGGGATCGTGACGGCGGCCATCTTCGGGCTGACGTGGACCGAGCTCTCGGGCCTGGAGCGCACCGGAGAACTCGGCGACGCGTCGTTCCTCTCGTTCATGTTCGAGGCCGCGAGCGCCTTCAACACGGTCGGCCTCTCGATGGGGGTGACCGGCGCGCTCTCGACGGCCGGCCGCTGGACGGTCATCGTGCTCATGTTCGTCGGCCGCGTCGGACCGCTCACGTTCGCCGCCGCCCTCGCGCGCCGCCAGCGGCGCACCCCCTTCCGTTTCGCCTCCGAGGAGGTCGGCATCGGCTGACCCCACCCGCCCCATGAATCGCTACGTCGTCATCGGCCTCGGCGTCTTCGGCTCCAGCGCCGCGCAGACCCTCTTCGACCAGGGCCACGAGGTGGTCGCACTCGACCTCAACGGCGACAAGGTGGAGCGCGTGGCTCCGCTCGTCACGCGCGCCGTCGTCGCCGACGCCCGCGACCGCGACGTGCTCGACCGCCTCGGCGTCCGCGAGGCCGACGCCGCCGTCGTCTCGACCGGCGACGACATCTCGGCCAGCGCGCTCGCCGTGATGGCCCTTCGCGACCTCGACGTCCGCGAGGTCTACGTCAAGGTGGTCTCGACCGACCACGCCCGCATCATGTCGCGGATCGGCGCCACGCGGACGGTCTTCCCGGAGCGCGAGTCGGCGGCGAACCTGGCCTACCAGATGACGCACGGCGACTCGCTGTTCAACTACGTCCGGCTGGGCGCGGGCCTGAGCATCCAGGAGATGGCGGTGCCGCGCGAGTGGGAGGGCCAGACCCTGCGCGACCTCGCGCTCACGCGCCGCTTCCGCGTCTCCGTCGTCGCCGTGCACGACGTGCTGACGGACACGACGAGCGCCGTGCCGGACCCCGACGCGCCGCTGCTCGACACCCACACACTGGTGGTCACCGGCTCGGAGGAGAACCTGGCCCGCGTCACCGAGATCCGGTAGCCGCCGCGCTGGCGGCGCGCGGCGCCAGCGGCACAGCGCCCATCCGGGGAGACTGCCCATCGGGCCACACGACATCGGCTCGCCCCGCGGTCCAGGACACGGCGCACGGAAGCGCTCCGCCCCCCGCGAGCCGGCCCTCAGAGAGCCGAATGAGGCACAGTGGCCGATCTCAGTCGGTGTTTGGCCGATCTCAGTCGGTGTTCAGGCGGCGCGGAGACCGGCATGGCGGGAGCATGGGAGACGCTCCCCCCCCGGCGCCTCGTGCGCTGCCACAGATCGTCCGGGGCTTCCCTCCCCCATCTCCCTCTCGTGATGCGCGTCCGCGTTTACCACCAGGTATTCATCCTCTCACTGCTCGCCGCTGCGCTGGCGGCGCCCACCCACGCGCAGGCCACGCGCGCCGACTTCGCCACCGGAATCAGCCGTCCGACCGCCATCACACAGCTCGCCGATGGGCGCATCCTCGTCGCCGAGTCCGGCGGCGGCCGCGTCTCGGTGCTCTCGAGCACGGGCACGCGGAGCAACTTCGCCACTGGACTCGACGGTCCGTTCGGCCTCTCGACGTTGGCCGACGGGCGCATCCTCGTCACCGAGTACAGCCCCGGTCGCGTGTCGGTGCTCTCGAGCGCGGGCACGCGGAGCGACTTCACCACCGGCCTCGGCTCTCCGGTCAGCGTCGCTCAGCTCGCCGACGGGCGCATCCTCGTTGCCGAGTTCGGCAGCGGCCGGGTGTCGCTGCTCTCCAGCGCCGGGGCGCGGAGCGACTTCGCCACCGGCCTGCGCGGTCCGCTCGGCCTCACCCAGCTCCGGGACGGGCGCCTCCTCGGCGCCGAGTCTGACTCCCCCCGGCTGTCGCTGCTCGC
>CAYPVZ010000510.1:0-2873 GCA_964414235.1 uncultured Rhodothermales bacterium
CCTCGAACACGAACAGCAGCGAGTCGATGCGGCCGGCGAGGTCGGGCGTGCGCGCCTTGAGGTCGTCGAGGACGGCGCGGCCGGTCGAGCGGCCCGACTGCATGAGGATGTCGGCGGCCTGCTTGACGCCGTCGGGGCCGCTGGCGTGAGCCGAGGGTCCGAACCGCTGGCGGAGCGCGGCGTCGAGCGCGACGAGCGCATGGGCCGGCGGCGGCGCCAGCGTCGAGAGCCGGCGGATGACGTCGCCGCGGACGGCCTCGGGGAGGCGGGCCAGCGCGTCGGCCGCTGGGCGCGCGGGCAGGCGAGAGAGGACGACGGCGGCCGTCTGCGGGTGCTCCTCGGCCAGGAACGCCGCCAGCGCGTCGGGCGAGGCGCTCTGGACGAGGTCGAACCCGGTGCCCTCGGTGGCGGCCTCGACGCGCGGGAGGATGGTCCGGGCGCGGTCCTCGTCGAGCCCCTCGCGAAGAAGCGTCCGGGCGGCGTCGAGCCCGCCCGCCGGCTCGGGCGCGGCCGGCGCTACGGAGGCAGAGCGGTAGGCTTCCAGCACGCCCGTCACCAGCTCGGCCGGGACGCGGTCGAGCCGGGCGACCTCGACCGAGAGCCGCTCGGCCTCGGCGTCGTCCAGCGTCGGAAGCAGGCGGCTGGCGGTCTCGACGCCGAGGGCGACGACGAGAACGGCGGCGCGCTGGGCGCCGGAGAGAGCGGAGGTGGAGGCCGTAGCGAGCATGGATCAGACGGCGGTCTCTTCGCGGAGCCAGGCGCGGACGACGGCGGCCGCGGCCTCGGGGTCGGCCTCGACGGCCGCGCGCAGGTCGTCGGCGAGGCGCGAGGCCTCGGCGAGGCGAAGAGCGTCGGGCGAGAGCTTGGCGGCGTAGGGATCGGCCTCGACGGCCGCGATGGTGGTGGGCGGGCCGCCCTCGGGCAGCCCGAGCAGCCGGCCGTCCTCGCCGACCGCCAGCGCGGGCGCCGGAGCCTCCAGCGCGGGGAGCACGGGGGCGGGCGCGCCTTCGGGGGGTGCCTCGGCCGCCGCGGCCAGGCCGTCCGCCAGCGTGCGGAGCAGGCGGTAGGCCAGGAACAGGACGAGCAGGATGACGCCATAGCGCAGCGCCAGCCCGGTCCACGCCATCGGGTCGGCCGCATCCATGAAGCCGGGCGTGGCAGGCGTCGAGAAGCGGATCTGCTGGACGGCGAAGCGGTCGCCGCGCTCCTCGTCGAACCCGACGGCGTTCTTGACGAGCGCCTCGATCTGGCGGAGCTGCTCGTCGGAGAACGGCGTCGGCTCGCCCTCGGGACGCGGGACGCCGTCGACGGGCGGGGCGGCCTCGTCGAGGAGGACCGAGATGGTCAGCGTCTGGATCGAGCCGCCCTCCTGCTCCTGGCGCGTCGTCTGGCGCGTGACCTCGTAGTTGCGGACGGTCGACGTCGCGCCGGTCCCCTGCCCCATTTCCTCCTGCGTCTCCTCCGACAGCACCGTCTGGCTCTCGGGGTCGACGGAATTGGTTTCTGACGTCGTCCGCGCGAGGTCGAGGTCGGCGGCGACGCGGACGACGGCGCGGCCGGGCCCGAGCATCTGGTCGAGCATGGACTGGCCCGCCCCGGCGAGGTGGTCCTCGATCTCCTGGCGCATCCGGAGCTGCGCCGTCGACATGCCGACCTGCTCGGACTGGGGCCCGGCGAGCATCCTCCCGGCCTCGTCGAGAACGGTGACGTCCGTCGGCGACAGCCCTTCGACGGCACCGGCCACGAGCGCCGTGATGCCGGCCACCTGCGGCGGCCCGAGCGAGCCGCGCACGGCGAGCACGACCGACGCGCTGGCGGTTACCTGCTGCTCCCGGAACGGGCTCCGCTCGGGCAGCACCAGATGGACACGTGCGTGATCGATCTGGTGGACCGATGCGATCGTCCGCGCCAGCTCGCCCTCCAGGGCCCGCTTCACGTTCAGCTTCTGCATGAAGTCGGTCATGCCGAGCGTGCCACCGTCGAAGAGCTCGTAGCCGGCCGGGCCCTCGCTCACGACGCCGTCAGTCGCCATCCGGAGGCGGAGGCCATAGACCTCCTCGCGCGGGACGTAGATCGAGGCGCCGCCGTCGCGGAGGTCGTAGGTCACGCCCTGCGCGTCGAGCTGCTCGACGACGCGGCCGGCGTCCTGGGCCGGCAGGTTGCCGAAGAGCAGGGCGTAGTCCGGGCGCGTGGCCCAATGGGCGAGGAAAAGCAGCCCGGCGACGACGCCGAGGACGGTCACGCCGAGCGTGAGGCGGCGCTGCGGCGGCAGCTGGCGGACGGTCTCGCGGACCTGGACGAGGGCAGTGTTCATCGGGCGCTAGGGCCTAGACCTGCATCCGCATGAGCTCCTGGTAGCCTTCGAGGAGCTTGTTGCGGACTTCGGTGAGGAGCTTGAAATGGAGCTCGGCCTCGTTGAGGGCGATCATCACGTCGTGGACGTTCTCGGTCTCGCCTGCCACGAAGGACTCGACCTGGGCGTCGGCCGCCTTCTGCGCGCCGTCGACCCGGTCGATCGCGTCCGCCAGCGTCTCGCCGAAGGCCGGGCCGTCCTGGGCCCGACCGAGCCCGGCGCCTTCGCTCGGCTGGCTCTGGATCCGGACGGGGCCAGGCGACCCGGACGGCAGTCCGCCCGGGATCTGGAGGCGAGAGGCGAGGGCGCCGACGGTCATCAGGCCGAGAGGTCGAGGCGCGAGCCGAGCATCGGCGCCTGCTGGACCTGGCGGCCCGGCCCGTAGAGCTTCTGCGCCACGGCCGGCCGGGCCGGAAAGGCGTCCGCGATACGAGCCTCCTCGGCGGAGGTGAGCTGCGCGGCAGGCATCGCGGCGACCGTCGGGCGCGAAGCGCGGACGGCCGTCGGACGCTGCGCGGCG
>CAYPVZ010000511.1:0-2863 GCA_964414235.1 uncultured Rhodothermales bacterium
ACCTGGTACGACGCCGAGCGAGTCGTCAGCCTCGGGCGCCTCGACTTCGACGGCCATCGAGACGAGGACCTCCGGCCCCTCGCCCGCGAGCCGGCTCTCCGGTGGCTCGTCGCCGCACGCCCCGAGCACGACGAGCAGCAGCGCTAGCACGGCCCACCCGACCGGCTGGCGAGCGAGGTGGCGGAGCGGGCGCGCCTCGATCCGATGGCTGACGGCGAAGGAGAAGAAGCCGGGGCGAGGCACGCTGCGGGGTGGCTATGGCTTCCCGCACACGCGGGAATGACGGGAGACGGGGCGCTCGGTGGGAACCGTGCGGCTGGCGGCGGCCGCCAGTCGGGCGGCTAGTACACCGACTCGGTGGCGTTCGTTCGGTTCAGGAACGCCTGCGTGAAGGCGAACAGGACGCCGAAGATGACCATCGAGAGCGCCGCCGCCCACCCGAAGCGGTACATCGAGAACGCGGCCTCGTAGACGTAGCTCACCAGGATGTGCGTCTGGTCGTTCGGCTCGCCCCCGTTGGAGATCAGCCAGACGACGTTGATGTTGTTGAAGGTCCAGATGGTGCCCAGCGTGATGGCCGGCACCATGACCGGCTTCAGCAGCGGCGCCGTGATCCTGCGGAACTGGGTCCACGCGCTGGCGCCGTCCACGTCGGCCGCCTCGTAGAGCTCCTGCGGGATCGACTGGAGGCCGCCGAGCGCGATCACCATCATGAACGGGAAGCCGAGCCACACGTTCGTGATGATGGCCGCGATGAAGGCCGTGACGGGGTCGGTGAGCCACGCGACCGGGCTCCCGCCCAGGCTCTGGATCAGCAGGTTGACCGCGCCGAATTCGAAGTTGAATTCGCCCCGCCACGTCAGCGCCGTGATGTACTGGGGCACGGCCCACGGGATGATGAGGAGCACCCGCCACGCGCTCTTCCCCTTGATGAACTGCTGGTGCAGGATCACCGCCAGCAGCACGCCCAACCCGACGTGGAACGCCACGCACACGACGGTCCAGATGATCGTCTTGAGGAAGACGCTCCAGAAGGCGGGCTCGGCGAACACCGCCACGTACTGGTCGAGCCCGATGAGCTTCCAGTCGCGCAGGGTGTAGATGTTCATGTTGCTGAACGACACCGCCACGTTGTAGACGAACGGGAAGGCCACGACCGCGAGCACGATCACGGCCGTCGGCGCGAGCAGGCCGGTCAGGAAGAGCCGGTGGCGCCACGCGTCGGAGAGGCCGCGCCGGGCGGGCGGCGTCGCCAGCGTCGCGGCCTCGACGCCCATCGCGTCGTTCGGGGCGTTCAGCATGGGCTAGTTCAGGAAGGTGTCGGCGATGCGCTTCTCGGCCTGCTCCTGCATGAGGCGGGCGCCCTCGGCCGCCGAGATCTGGCCGTTCATGACGAGCTGGTACGGGCCGCGCATGGCGTCCCAGATCTGGCGCATCTGCGGCGCCGTCGGCATGGGCAGCGAGTGGTCGATCTGGGCAAGGCTCTGCTGGAGCGTCGCGCTCTCGGCCATCACGCCCGACTGGCGGACGGCGGTGCGGACCGGGATCGTCGCCAGCGCTTCGGCCATCTCGGCCTGGATGGCGTCGCCCGTGAGCAGGCGCATCACGCCGAGAACGGCGGGCAGCTTCCAGTCCGGCACGGCCGGGTTGAGCGAGTACGCCTTGGCAGCGGCCATCGGGCGCGCGTAGAGGCCGGTCTCGGTGTTGAGCGGCAGCGGCGCCAGTTGGACGTCGACGCCGGCGTCGCGGTAGCCGGACCACGCCCAGGGGCCGTCGATGGTCGCCGCGGCGAGGTCGTCGCGGAAGAGGGCCTTGGCCGTCTCGTAGTCCGCCTCGCGCGGGATCACGTGGTACTTGTCCCGGAGGTCGAGGACATACTGGATGGCGGCGACGGTCTCGGGCGTGTCGAGCGTCGGGTGGCCGGCGTCGTCCATCACCCACCCGCCGAAGGCCGTCAGGAACGGGATGAAGAAGAACGGCTCGGTGTAGTTCCAGACGAGCGCGTACTGGTCCGGCGTCCCGTCGCCGTCGGTGTCGAGGGTCTCGGTGGCGCCGAGCGCCGCCAACTCGTCGAGCGTCTTGGGCGGCTCGGGCAGGAGCGCCGGGTTGTAGACGAACGTAAGGTGGTTGCCGATCTGGTCCGCCAGCCCGTAGAGGTGGCCGTCGTACGTCACACGGCCATCGTCAGTGAAGCCGGCCAGGAAGGCGCCGTCGACCAGGCCGTCGAGCGGGCGGATGGTCTCGGTGATGCCGAGCGTGCCCATGTTGTCGGCCGGGCCGAAAATGAGGTCCGGCCCCTTCCCGCCGATGGCGGCGAAGACGTAGTGGTTGCGGAGCTCCTCGGTCTCCTTGTAGAGCGTCTCGATGCGGACGGTGTCCTGGCTCGCGTTGTACCGCGCGACCCAGTCCTCCAGAAAGGCACGCTCGGCGGCGTCCTTCTGGTGCCAGATCTTGACGACGACGGGCTCGCCGGGCGGCGGCGGGCCGGACGCCCCCGCGCAACCGCTAGCGGCAGCCGCGACGGCGAGGACGGCGACGAAGAGGAGCATGGGCGACGGGGGACCATCAGGAGAGCGTACGCCACGACCGGCACACGGCGCCTTGGGCCGACGCCGAGCTGCGCGGCGCTCCACTCGCGAAGTCGGTTCGAGGAGCTTCATGGCGTCGTCACCGCGGCGTCGATCCATTCTCGGGCGATGGCGATGAGCGAGTCGTCGGCGTGGGCGATCGGGCCGGCGAACGCGACGGCCCGTGCGAAGAGAACCTCGGCCCCCTCGGCGTCGCCGCCCTGCGCAAGCGTCACGGCCGCCTGCAGCATCTGGAAGAGGACGAGGCCGCCGGGGTCGAATGGGAACGCGTGACG
>CAYPVZ010000512.1:0-2862 GCA_964414235.1 uncultured Rhodothermales bacterium
GCGTGATGGGCAGGAAGTTGTGGATGAACGGCTTGCCGACCGTGAAGTCGAGGTCGCCGTCGTTGTCGACGTCGGCCACGAGGCCGGGCTTGCCGGTCGCCAGCTGGTACGGCGGCGCGTTCGGGACGCCGAAGTAGAACGCCGGCAGGATGTCCACGCGGCGCGGCTCGCCCTCGCCGATGAGCGCCGTCGGGACGCCCGGCTGGGTCGGCCGCGTCGGGACGCCGAACGCCGAGGTGCTGATGTCGAGCGTGCCGTCGAGCACGAGCGGCAGCACGGCGTAGGCGCCGTCGGCCCCGTTCGTGAAGTCGAGGCCGGAGCCGTCGTTGGCCGGGTTGCCGTCGCCGTCGAGGTTGAGCGCCGGGTACGCGTTCTGCTGGATCTCGAGCGCGTCGCTCAGCCCCGGGACGGCCGCGCCGTACTGGCCGTTGCCCATGTAGAGCCCCAGCTCCGGGTTGACGAAGTAGGGCGCGAAGTCCTGCTCGGCCTCGCTGTAGGGCGAGGTCGCGTTCCAGCGGTCCTTCATCCCGATCGGGATGACGGCCTCGTTGGTCAGCGGCATGCCGAGGCGGGAGACCTGGACGAACGGGCCCGAGACGGTCGGCTTGGAGCCGTCGGTCGAGAGGGTACGGATCTGCGGGCGGCTGGCGGAGGCCCAGACGCCGATCACGAAGTCCGGGTCGAGGATGGTGGCCGCCTGGCTGGCGTCCTTGCCGTCCTTCTGGAGCGTCGAGATCGGGATCTTCAGGACGAGCGCGTGGGTGTTGAACCCGGCGACGGCGTCGCGCGCGTTGGCCGGGTTGGCCGGGTCCATCCCGAAGTCGTCGCGGAAGCCGCCGAGGTCGAAGGCGCCGCCGAGGTCGACGAAGAACGGGTCGTCGCGCGGGCCGGCGAAGACCGTCTCGCCCGTCGTCGCCGTCTCGATGGCGGCCTGGACGAGCGCGTCATACGTCGTGTTGAGCCCGGCACCCGACTCGATCGAGCGCGGGCCGATGTTGGCCGGGGGCGTGTCGCCGTCGGTGACGATGTCCTGGAAGGAGGCGCCGCCGTTCGTGCTCCGCTGGAGCGTGTA
The DNA here is from genome assembly GCA_964414235.1 of uncultured Rhodothermales bacterium. Taxonomy (GTDB): domain Bacteria; phylum Bacteroidota; class Rhodothermia; order Rhodothermales; family Rubricoccaceae; genus Rubrivirga. The sequence continues at coordinate 1,073 of CAYPVZ010000512.1, forward strand.
GCTCGTGTTCAGGTTCTCCGCGCCGAGGCGGATGTTGAAGAAGGTCGACGGGTCCTCGTTGGCCCGCTCGAAGGTGAACCGGTAGGTAAGGTCGTCCGTCGCTGTGCCGAGAGCGCCGGCCGAGGTCTGGTTCTTGATATGGATCTCGTACCGGATGTCCTCGCCGAAGTGGGCGTAGTTCGGGCCGCCCTCGGGGAGCGAGAGCGGGATGTAGTTGGCGACGATGGTCACCGTCGACGGGTCGTCCGGCGTGCGGAAGGCGTAGACGTCGGTGTTGTCCGCCAGCGGGTCGTCGGCGATGAGCGGGGCCTCGCGGTGGCTGGACGCATCGGAGAAGGGCGGGGCGAGCAGGCCGGCGGTCAGGATGAGGCCGGACGTCGCCGCGCCCATGAGGAGCGTTCGCAACGGAGTCATGGAAAGGAGGGGAGATGGGAATGGAGGACGGATCCCGATGCGGGCCCGCCGCATCCAAAGGACGGGAGGGGCCCAGGCCAGATAACAGGCCATCGGATGCTCACCCGGTGTCCATCTACGTAGGAGGATGCCCTATCACCTTGTCTCATATCCTCCATCCCCTGGCTCCGCTGTCATGACCTCCGCTCCCGAGACCCTCGGTGACCGCCTCGCCGCGACGCGGCGGGCCCGCTTCATCGGGCGCGAGGCAGAGCTGGCGCGGTTCGTCGAGGCGCTCACGACCGACGAGCCGCCGTTCCACGTCGCCCACGTCTACGGCCCCGGCGGCATCGGCAAGACGACGCTGCTCGACGAGTTGGCGCGGCAGGCCCGGGAGATCGGCATCGGAGTCGCCCGCCTCGACGCGCGCGACCTGACACCGTCGCCCGAGGCGTTCGCGACGGCGGCCGAAGCGGCGCTCGGTGCCGCCGGTGACGGCCGGCGGCTTCTCCTCGTCGACACCTACGAGCGGATCGGGGGACTCGACGCGTGGCTTCGGCGGACGTTCGTGCCGTCGCTCCAGGCCACCGATTTCGTCGTCTTTGCCGGGCGGCACCGGCCGGCCGCCGAGTGGCGGTCGGTGTGGGCCGGCGAGATGGTCGAGATTCCGCTGCGCAACCTCGCACCGGCCGAGGCCGAGGCGTTCCTCGATGCGCGCGGCGTTCCGGAGGGAGAGCGCGAGCCGGTCCTCGCGTTCACGCACGGCCACCCGCTGGCGCTCACGCTCGCCGCCGAGTGGGTCCGCCAGCGCGGCCGCGACGCGGCGTTCGACCCGGCCGAGGCGCCGGGCCTCCTCGGCGACCTCCTCACCCGCTTCGTCGCCGACGTCCCGACGCCCGCCCATCGGGCAGCCCTCGAGGGCGCCTCGCTCGTGCGCGCGGTGACGGTGCCGCTTCTGGAGGCGCTCCTCACCACGCCTGGCGGCGACAGCGCGCCGGCCTGGGTCGGCGCGGCCGAGGACCTCTTCGGATGGCTCCGCGACCTCGCCTTTACCGAAGTCGATACCCACGGCGTTCGTCTCCACGACGTCGTCCGCGAGACGGTGGAGGCCGATCTCAAGTGGCGCGACCCGGATCGCCACGCCACGTTCCACCAGCGCGCCCGGCGCTTTTACAGCGACCGCCTCCGCGCCGCCCAGGGAAGCGGCCACAGCCGTCGCGCCCTCACGGATTACATCCACCTCTACCGTCACCACCCGGTCGCGCGGCCGCTCCTCCGCCAGCTTCAGGAATCGTGGGCCGCCGCCGAGCTCGCCGGCTCGGGCCCCCCTCGCGCGGGCGATGTGGAGGCCATCCGTGCGCTCATCGCTCGCCATTTCGACGAGGCCGAGGCCGAGG
>CAYPVZ010000513.1:0-2837 GCA_964414235.1 uncultured Rhodothermales bacterium
CTGCTCACGCTCCCCGAGTCCGCCGGGCGCGACCGCCAGTCGGTGGCGCTGCCCGTCCGCGTGCTCCGGGTCGAGGAAGCCGAGCGGCGGCAGGCATTCCCGGGCTTCGTCGCCGGCCTCAGCGTGCTGGACCTCGTCATGAACTACGGCCCCGCCAGCGGCGACGTGCTGCGGCAGAGCGTGCGCGGCGTCGAGTAGGCGTCAGGCGGCCTCCCGGCCGTCGAGGTCGCCCGTCAGCTGGTCCAGCAGGAACACGTGGTCGCGGACGACCGCCTTCAGAAAGGGCTCCGGCGGCATGTTCACCGGCTCGATGTCCAGCCGGCGCTCGACGGCAGCCTTGGCTCGCCGCGCCAGGGCCGTCGAGCGCGCGTCGCGCTTCGAGAGGCGGAGCCGGACGATGACGGCCCGGAGCGTCCGCACGTCGGCGTCCGAGAGGCGCACGGCCTCGGGGAACTCGGGGACGTGGTCGGCGGGCGTCGGCGGGTAGAGCACCTCGTCGAGCCGGACGCGGTGGCGGCGGCGGACCACCGTCGTCCCGGCCACGAGGTCGCCGATCCGCTGCGAGCGCTTCGTGAGGACGACCGACACGAGCGCGGCCGAGCCACCGGTCAGGCTCACGTCGACGAAGCGGAGGAGCCACCGCAGCAGGTACTGCCCCAGCGTCGGCTGCGCGCCGTCGATGCGGGCGACCTGGGTCTTGAGGAGCAGCTTGCCCGGCGTCCGCCCCTCGAAAAAGACCTCGAAGGCGAGGTGGTAGAGCACCAGCGGGAGCCCCAGGAGGAGGACCTGCGCCGCCATCGAGAGCGGCGCGTTCGTGACGCGCTCCCAGAACGACAGGAGGATCGTCCACGCCACGACGATGGCGCCGTCGACGAGCGTCGCCAGCACGCGCTGGCCGACGCTGGCGGGCTCGAGAGCGAGCGGGACGTTTTGGGCCGTCCGAACGTCGAGGGCGAGGTCCATGGGGTAGCGGGCAGATCGGCGCGTCGGTTCGGAGCGAAGATCGGTCACGACGGGGGGAGGCGCGGCTACCTTCGAAGCCGTTCTGCCGTCGCCCCCCGCCGCCCGTGCGCGAAGCCGTCTTCGTCCGTCGCCGCTCGCCCCACTGGCGGGAGCTGGAGGCGTTGCTCGGCCGCCCGGCACCCGACCCCGACGCGCTGGCCGACGCCTACGTCCACCTCGGCGACGACCTGGCCTACGCCAAAACCTTCTTCCCCGGCTCGGCCACCGCGGCCTACCTCAACGACCTCTCGGCGCAGGCCCACGCCCACGTCTACCGCAACCGCCGCGAGGAGCGCGGCCGGTTCGTGCGGTTCTGGACGCACGAGATCCCGCTGGCCGTCTGGGAGAGCCGCCGCGCGCTGATCGCCTCGCTCCTCCTGTTCGGCGGGGCCGCCTTCGTCGGCGTCGTCTCGTCGATGGGCGACGCCGAGTTCGTCCGGCTCATCCTCGGCAGCGACTACGTCGACATGACGCGGGCCAACATCGAGGCCGGCGACCCCTTCGCGGTCTACAAGGATATGCACCCGGCCGACATGGCCTTCGGCATCGCGTTCAACAACGTCATCGTCTCCTTCATCGCCTTCATCGGGCTCTTCCAGTACGCGCACGTCCCCGCCGCCAGCGTGGGCACGGGGTCGGTTCTCGTCGCCAACGGCATCATGGTCGGCGCCTTCGCGCACCTGTTCGCGGCCGAGGGCCTCCTGCTCGACTGGTTCCGGGTCGTGTTCATCCACGGCATGCTGGAGCTCTCGGCCATCGTGATCGCGGGCGGGGCCGGCTTCACGATGTGGAACGAGCTGCTCCGCCCCGGGACGTACCCGCGCCTCGTGGCGCTCCAGCGGGGCGCCCGGCGCGGGCTCAAGATCATCGTCGGGCTGGTGCCCGTGTTCCTGGCCGCGGCCCTGCTCGAAGGGGCCGTGACGCGCCTGACCGAGATGCCGCTCTGGGGCTCGCTGGCGGTCATCCTCGGCTCGCTCGCCTTCCTCCTCGGCTACTACGTCGTCCTCCCGATCCGACGCGCCCATGCCTGACCTCTTCCCCGACCGCGGCGAGATCCGCTTCCGCAAGGCCCGCGACGCGGGCGGCGTCCTGAACGCGACCTTCGCCCTGCTCCGGCGCAACGCGCGCGAGCTGCTCGTGGGCTACATCGCGCTGGTCGCGCCCGTCGCGCTGGCGGCCGGCGTGGCGATGGCGCTGTGGATCTCGAGCATCGGACCGCTCTTCCTCGACCCCCAGGCGATCGAGCAGGACCCGATGGCCGTGATGGGGGCGGGGTATCTCGGCTTCGTCGCGTTCGCGTTGTTGTCCAGCGCCGTTGGCCACGCGGCGATCGCCGCGTACGTCCGGCTCTACCGCCAGGGCGAGGCCGGCACGATCACGGCGGGCGCGCTATGGGACGAAGGGAGGGGCTTCATCCTGCCGCTCATCGGCATGGCGCTCCTGTTCAGCGTGATGACGATGGTGGCCCAGCTGCTGGGCTTCGTCCCCCTGCTCGGCGGGCTGCTCTACCTCGGCTTGCTCATCTGGATCTACCCCTACTACATCGTGGCGACGGTCGCCCGCACCATCGATGCGCCGTCGATAGCAGCGGCGGTGCAGCGCGCGCAGGTGCTCGTCAAGGGCTCCTGGGGGGGCACGGCGGGCGCCCTCGTGCTGGCGCTCCTCGTCGTCGCCGGCCTTTTCTTCGCGGTGATGCTCGTCGGCTCGTTCGTCACCGCCTTCATCATCGCGGGGGTCGGGGCCGGCGATCCCGCGCGCATCATCACGGTGGTCGGCTTGGTGTTCGCGCCGGTCGTCGTGCTCAGCGCCCTGTTTTACACGATCCCGCTGCTGAC
>CAYPVZ010000514.1:0-2831 GCA_964414235.1 uncultured Rhodothermales bacterium
CGACCCAAACCTCCTCGCCGGCGAGCGTTTCGAGCCCGCGCGCAGAGAGCGCCGCCGCTCCTATGGGCGAGACACGGATGGGCCGGACCGGGAAGAACAGACGCGCGTCGTCGAACGGCAGCCAGAGCCCGACGCCCAGGCCTCCGTCGGTCAGCATGTCGAGCAGCCCGTGCGACGCCGTCGCCGCGACCAGGAGCGCCGTCAGCTTCATCCGCTTCGACGACGGGCGATAGACGAGCGCAGCGACGAGGACGCCGACGGCGAGGGCGGTCAGGAGCGCGTGCGAGAGGCCGCGGTGACCGAGAGGCGAGGCGTACGGGATGCCGAACACGAACGCCAGCACGTCGAGGTCGGGCGCCATGGCACAGACCGCGGCGAGCGCGACGACGGGCGTGGCCCGAACCCCGTCCGGCCGAGCGGCCGAGGCCAGCGCGGCTCCGGCCACGGCGTGCGCGAGGATCGTCGGCACCTAGCGGAGCCGGAACGTCACGGGTACGGAGAACCGAACGCGAACGGGGCGACCGTCCTCCAGGCCCGGCGTGAACCGGCTCTCACGGACTGCCGCGACGGCGGCCTCCGACAGGAGCTCGTCCGGGGAGCGGATCGCCTGGACGTCGGTCGGCTGCCCCTTCTCGCTGACGACGAACTGGACGAGGACCTGGCCCTCGACGCCGCCACGCCGTGCGGCCTCGGGGTAGGCGACCCGTTCCTGGAGGCCCTCCAGCCCCCCGATCAATTCGGGCTGGACCTCGGGAGCGTCGATCACCATGGCGGTCGTCGGCGGTGCCGGAGGAGCGGGCGGCGCCGGGGGCGCGGTCTCGGGGCGGTAGACGTGCACCCCCCAGAGCACGCGGCTGTCCGACCCGAAGTCGCCGAAGTCTTCGCTGGCGTCGCTGCGGTAGCGGAGCACGTACGAGCCGGAGTCGAGCGGGACGACGCCCTCGAAACGGCGGAGGGAGCTGCGGTCGCCACCGGAAACCGTGTTGTCCCTCTCCATCTCCCAGACGGGGCTACCGTCGGCGCGCTCGATGGTCGCGTAATCGTAGCGCTGGTCCTCCGAGATCTCGCCCATCGCGACGACCCACACGCCGGTCGGCGCCGCCAGCTCGAACGGGACGCGGCGGTCCTCGTCGGCTTCGACGGAGTCGATGCGAGCGAGGAGGCGGGACGGATCCGGGAGCGTGAGCGGGCCGCTGGCGGCCTCGGTCGACGTCTCGGTACGAACCGTGACCGTGCTCCCGTCGAACGCCGGGTCGAGGGCGTAGAGGATGGCGCCCCAGAGGTTGCCATCGGGCGGGTCGTCGTTGTAGTCCGTGCAGTCGTGGGAGCTGTCGGTCTCGTACGTCAGGCGGTAGGTACCGGGGGCGAAAGTGAGCGCAACGGCGGCGCGCTTGTTCTTGTCCGCGCCGCCGGCCGGCAAGAGCTCGTCCTGGTCCTCGTCCATTTCCCAGACGTCCTCCCAGTCGTCCTCATCGTCGCCGTCGCGGCGTTCGAGCGTGGCGAAGTCGTAGCCCCGGCCGCTATCGATCTCGCCGACGGCGACGAGGAGCACGTCGGTCTCCTCCGTGAAGTCGATCTCCGAGCGGCGGGTCTCCCGCGGCCCGACGCACTCGAAGGCGACGATCTGGGGGAGGTCGAGGTCGGTCGGGTCGAGGAGCGTGACGTTGCCCGAGAGGGGGCGGACCGCCAGGCCCCACTCCCATGGAACGAGCGGCGGGTTGGCCACCCAGTCGTCGTAGCCGTGCGAGCGGTCGCCCTCGAACGCGACCCGGTAGATGCCGGGCGAGAGCGTGACCTCGGCCTCGACGATCCGGTTCTTGAGCGAGCCGCCCGCCCAGCGGCCCACGGGCGTCGTCGTCCAGATCGTGTCGCGCGCGCCGAGGAGGACGACCGACGCGCGGTCGGCCACGACGCCGTCGGTGATCTCAGTAACCGTGCGGAGCGCGATGCGGGACGGGACGTGGACCTGAAGGAGCCCCTCGCGCCGCTGGTGACTGCGCACGCCGAGCGCCTGCCAGACGACGCCGGAATCGGAGGCCGCGTCGGCGGGGTCGCGCTCGAAGCCGTCGCGCTGGGCGCGGCGGGCCGGCTCGTCGAGCTCGCTCAGGTGGAACCGCCAGCGGCCGGCGTCGCCGACCCAGGCCCGGCCGCCGTTGCTGAGGAACGCGCGGAGCCGCTCGCCGAGAGATCCGTCACGCGGCCCCACGTCGCGCACGAGCGGGTCGCCGTAGCTCGTGAAGTAGGCGTCGTAGGTGCCCGGGGCGAGTTGGATGGTGTCGCGGACGCTGGTGAGCGTGCCGCGCTCGGGATGCGCCGGGTGCATCTGCCAGACCACCGCGCGGTCCTCGCGCCGGACGATCCAGCCGTAGGCCGCCATCGTCGTGTCGGAGGCCGGGCTCCCGGCCTCCTCGAACGAGCCGACGGCGTGGACGGCGAACCGGCCGGCCGCGTCGAGGGCGAATGCCGTGTGCGCGAGTTCGTCGGGGTCGAGGCCGTCGAAGTCGACGATCGAGCGGCTCGACCCCGAGCTCAGCTGGACGACCGCGAAGATGGCGACGCCGATCAGGCCGACGAGGAACAGGCGGGAGAGGACAGTGCGCACAGTGGAGCGGGGAATCGCAGGCGCTACGGGAGGCGACCGTCGGGGTTGCCAGACGGGTCGTGCGGACCCGATATATTCGCAACACCGTCCCGGCGCGACCGAATACGGTCGCCCGCCGCCCCCCCTCCCCTGCCGACGACGCTCTCTTCCTCCCGGCTCGCGCTCCGCGCGTTCGTCGCGTCCGGCCCCCGACGGCTGGCGCTGGGCGTCGGCGGGCTCGTGGCGATCC
>CAYPVZ010000515.1:0-2819 GCA_964414235.1 uncultured Rhodothermales bacterium
GCCGGCGACTGGCGGCCGCGTTCGGCCCGCTCCTCCGCGACCGGCGCGTCCTCGTCCTCGGCATCCCGGACGACTACGCGCCCATGGACCCCGCGCTCGTCCGGATGCTCCGCCAGCGGCTGCCCGGCCTCCTCGGCGTCGACGCGCCGCCGGCCTAGATTCGGAGATCCCCCGCGCCCGCCATGCCCCGCTCTCTCCTCGCCGCCGCCGTGCTGGCGGCTCTTGCCGCGGCCTCCGGCTGCGCCTCGACCGCCCCCGCCTCGGCGCCGAGGCCGACGCCCCCGGCCGCCTCGAACGCGCTGCCGACCATCGCCGCCCGGACGACCGGCCTGGAGCGCCACGACGGCTTCCTCCCGGTCTACTGGGACGCCGACGCCGGCAAGGTCTGGCTGGAGATCCCGGCGCTCGACACCGACCTCCTGTACTCGGTCGCCCTCGCGGCCGGGCTCGGCTCGAACGACGTCGGGCTCGACCGCGGCCAGCTCGGCGGCGAGCGCGTCGTCCGCTTCGAGCGCGTCGGGCGGCGCGTGCTGCTCGTGCAGCCGAACCTCCGCTTCCGCGCCGACACCGACAACGCGGCCGAGCGGCGCGCCGTCGAGGACGCCTTCGCCGCGTCCGTCGTCTGGGGCTTCGACGTGGCGGCCGAGACCGACGGCCGCGTGCTCGTCGACGCGACGGACTTCGTCGTCCGCGACGCGCACGGCGTGGCGGACGCGCTCCGGCGGACCGGCCAGGGCGCCTTCTCGCTCGACGCGAAGCGCAGCGCGCCGGTCGCCGAGGCCCTCAAGGCGTTCCCGCGCAACACCGAGCTGGAGGCGCGGCTCACGTTCGCCAGCCCGAGCCCCGGCCGCTACGTCCGCGACGTCGCCGCCGACCCGGGCGCCGTCACCGTCCGCGTCCGCCAGTCGTTCATCGCGCTGCCCGACGCCGGCTACGCCCCGCGCGCCTTCGCGCCGGCCGGCGGCTACTTCCCCCTCAGCTACGCCGACTACGCCGTCCCCATCGGCGAGGACGTCGAGCGGCGGTTCATCACGCGCCACCGCCTGGTCTGCGCCGACGCGCCCGGCGCCGACGGCCTCTGCACCCCCGCCGAGCCCATCGTCTACTACCTCGACGCCGGCACGCCCGAGCCCGTCCGCAGCGCCCTCCTCGACGGCGCCCGCTGGTGGGCCGAGGCCTTCGAGGCCGCCGGCTTCCGCGACGCCTTCCGCGTCGAGGTCCTGCCCGACTCCCTCGACCCGCTCGACGCCCGCTACAACACCATCCAGTGGGTCCACCGCGCCACGCGCGGCTGGAGCTATGGCGCCTCCATCGTCGACCCGCGCACGGGCGAGATCCTCAAGGGCCACGTCTCGCTCGGCTCGCTCCGCGTCCGCCAGGACTACCTGATCGCGGAGGGACTGCTGGCGCCCTACACAGGCGCGAACGCCGCCGGCTTCGCCTCCCCCTCCGACGACCCGATGCTGGCCCTCGCCCTCGCCCGCCTCCGCCAGTTGGCGGCCCACGAGGTCGGCCACACCCTCGGCCTCGCCCACAACTTCGCCGGCAGCACGCAGGGCCGGACCACCGTCATGGACTACCCCGCCCCGCTGGCGACGCTCGCGGACGGCGCCGTCGACCTGAGCGACGCCTACGACGTCGGCATCGGCGCGTGGGACACGCAGGCCATCCGCTTCGGCTACGCCCCGAGCGACGCCGAGGCGGACCGGGTCCTCGCCGAGAACCGCCGGCGCGGCCTCCGCTACGTCACCGACACCGCCGCCCGGCCCGTCGGCGCCGCCAGCCCGACGGGCGCCCTCTGGGACAACGGCGCCGACGCCGTCGCCGCCCTCCGCCAGGAGATGGCCGTCCGCCGCGTCGCGCTCGACCGCTTCTCGGAGGCCGCCATCCGCCAGGGCCGCCCCCTCGCGACCCTCGAAGAGGTCCTCGTCCCGCTCTACCTCCGCCACCGCTACCAGGTCGACGCCGTGGCCCACCTCGTCGGCGGCGTGGCCTACGGCTACGACGCCCGCGGCGACGGCGCCGCCCCGCCCGCCTCGGTGGACGCGCCGACCCAGCGGGCCGCCCTCGACGCCCTGCTGGCGACGGTCACGCCCGAGGCCCTCGCGCTCCCCGAGGCGGCCCGACTCATCCCGCCGCGCCCGCCCGGCTACGGCCCCACCCGCGAGCTCTTCGACGGCCGCACCGGCCTGACCTTCGACCCCGTCGCCCCGGCCGAGACCGCCGCCGCGCTCACCTTCACCTACCTCCTCGACGCCGACCGCGCGGCCCGCCTCGCCTACCAGCACGCGCTCGACACCTCGCTCCCGGGCGTCGACGATCTCCTCTCGGCCACCGACGCGGCGCTCTCCCGCCCCGCCGCGACGCCCTACCACGCCGAGATCCGCCGCGCCGTCTGGGGCGCCTGGGTCGACGCCGTCCTCGCGCTGGCGGCCGACGCCGACGCCGCCCCGGCCGTCCGCGCCCGCGCCGAGGCCTACGCCGCCGCCCTCGCAGACCGCCTCCGCCAGTGGACCGGCGACGACGCGCCGCACGGCGCCTGGCTGGCCGGCGAGATCGCCCGCTTCCTCGACCGCGACGACGACCCCGACCAGCGCCGCCAGACCCTCGACGAGCCGCCCGGCTCCCCCATCGGCGCCCCCGCGCTCCGCCATGCCCGCCGCCTGGCGCCGCTGGCCGCGATGACCACCGCCGAGTAGCGCAGCCCTCCGCGAGCGAGCGCAGGGCTCCCGAGAGCGAGCGCAGCCCCACCGAGAGCGAGCGCAGCGCTCACGAGCGGGAGCGCTGCGCTCCGCCGATGACCGCAGCGCGCACGAGCG
>CAYPVZ010000516.1:0-2816 GCA_964414235.1 uncultured Rhodothermales bacterium
CTCCGGCGCCGCCTTCGAGCCGGAAGCGCCGGAGCGCGAAAATCTCGCTCTCGGGTTCCGGTGGCGCCGGCAGCGCGATCATCGGGAGCGCGTCGAGGTCGGGCACGAACGGGCGCTCGACGGAGCGGCGGTCGGCCGGCACCTCGAACGTCCGCGGGCCGGGGCCGAAGCCCGAGAGCGGCTGGCGCTCGATGTCGGGGAGGCTGACCGAGAGCGTGCCGCGGCTCTCGAACACGCGCGGCGTGAGGCTGGGCAGCCGGCTCCGGTCGACAGGCTCGTCCGGGTTTTGGGCGAGGGCCGCCAGCGGGAGGGCGCCGAGGAGGAGCAGGAGACGACGCATGGCGCTAGAGTGCGGGGTCGGGGAGGGGGGCGCCCGCGAGGAGCGCGTGTTCGAAGGCGTCGCGGTCGGCGTCGGAGGCGAACCCTTCGGTCGGGATCCAGAGCATCTCGTAGGGCTGCGGCCGGACGAGGATGCCCTCGGGCTGGGGCTCGACGCTGGTGAGGGCCGCCAGCCGCATCGCGCTCCGCGCGACGCCGTCGATCTCGACCTTCAGCTCGTCGCCCACGACACGGACGGAGACGGGACGGTCGCGGTCGCTACGGCCCTGGATGAGCCGCTCGATGTTGCGCCGGACGAGGTACGGCCGCGCCGCTGCGACCACGACGAAAGCGACGGCCATGATCGGGAGGAGCGGATCGAGCGTCCCGGTCATCTGGTGAAGCACGCCCCACGTTGCCAGCATGCCGACGGCGTAGAGGAGGTAGCGGCGGCGGACCGCGTTGCTCCGTTCTCGCCCGGACCGGACGAACCCCTCGACGAGAACGTCGTCGGTGAAGGCGAAGCGGGCGGCGGGGGCGGCCATCTACTGGTCGTCGCCGTCAGCGGGGGTGAGGTCCGGGCGCTCGCGGCGGGTGGCGCGTGCGGCCGCCGAGTCCGGGTACCGCTGGACGAGTGTGCGGAGGCGGTCGTCGGCCTCGTCGGCTCGTCCGAGCTGGCGAAGGGCGTCGGACTCAATGACGAGGGCATCGGCGGCCCGCTCCGTCTCGCCGGGGAACTGGCGGACGAGGCCGGCGGCCGTCTGGCGAGCGCCGTCAGCGTCACCGGTCGCGAGGAGCGTCTCCGCCAGGCGGAGCGTGGCCTCGGGCACGAGTGTGCCCTCGGGGTAGCGCCCGATGAGCCGGCGCAGCGCGCGAGCCGCGTCGGCCGGTTGGCCGGTGGACGTGTAGGCGCCGGCCAGCGACAGCAGCGCCTCCTGTTCGAGGTCGGGCGGGAGCGACCCGGCCAGCGTCTCTTCGAGGTAGACGACGGCGAGCGAGTCCTGCCCGTTGGCGAGCGCCAGCTGGGCGCGCGCGAAGCGAAGGCGCGTCCGGCCCTCGATGCCGCTGACGGTCCGGTCGAGGTCCTGGAACGTCGCATCGAGCTCGGCGCTGCGGCCCTGGGCGTCGAGCGCGTCCGCCAGCCCGGTGAAGGCGTCGGCGGTGACGGGCGAGGCCGGGTACTGCTGGAACACGCGCCGGTAGGCGGCCTCCGCCAGCTGGACGTCGCCCCGGTTCAGCAGCACGTCGCCGACGCCGAGGAGCGCGGCCGGCGCGGCGTCGCTCGACGGGCGCTCGTTGAGGATGCGTTCGTAGGCCTCGATGGCGAGGTCGCCGTCGCCGCGCGCCGAGTAGAGGGCGCCCTGCGCGAGGAGGGCCTGGGCGTAGAGCTCGGAGCGCGGGTACTCCTGCAGGAGCCGCTGGTAGGTCGCCAGCGCGTCGTCGGTTTGCCCCTCGCGGCCGAAAGCCTGGGCCGTCTGGTAGAGCGCGTAGTCGCCGCCCTGGCGTTCGGGCGTGGCCGAAGGCACGCGGGCGTAGACCTGGCGGGCCTCGGCGAACCGGCCCAGCGCCGTGTAAGCGTCGCCCAGGCGGAGCAGCGCGTCGGCGTAGTACGGGACGAGCTCGGACGAGCGGGTGTAGGCGGAGAGGAACCGCTCGAAGCCCGCGGCGGCGGCAGCATAGTCGCGGCGGCGGAAGTAGGTCCAAGCGAGGACATAGCGCGCCGCGTCCGACCGGGCGTGGTCGGGGAACCGGGCGAGGAAGTCGCGGAGGATGGTCTCCGAACGGGGGTAGTCACGGGCCTGGAAGGCGCTCTCTCCGGCCCAGAAGAGGGCCTCGCCCGCGCGCGGCCCGCTCGGGTCCTGCTGGGCCACGCTCATCAGCGCACTCGTGGCCTCGTCGTACCGCCCGGCGGTGAAGAGGCCGTAGGCGTCCTGGAACGCCACCTCAGCACGCGTTCCAGCCGTGGCCGTCCCCAGTTGCTCCGCGCGGCGGAAGGCCTCGCGGGCGGCAGCGGCGTCTCCGGAAGCCGCGTAGGCCTCGCCGAGCATGCGCGTGGCCTCGCCCGCGTACGCGCCGCGCGGGTTGCGGTCGATGAGCGTCGAGAAGGCGCGGACGGCGTCGCTGTAGCGGCGGCGCTCGTAGTGGAGGTAGCCCAGCTCCAGAAGCGCGGCCTCGGCATACGAACCGTCGGGGCGGCGCTGGGCCGTGGCCTGGAGGCGCGTCTCGGCGTCGCCGAGCTGGCCGAGCTGTCGGAGCGCGAGGCCCTCGTAGTAGGACGCCTCATGCGCGAGCGCATCGTCCTCGCTCCGGTCCGAGGCGTCCGCGCGGGCAGCCTGGTAGAAGCCGACGGCTGCGCTCCAGTCGCGCCGGGCGCTGGCGACGCGGCCCTGCGCGAGCGCGGCGCGGCGGGCATAGCGGCTGTCGGTGGGCACGTCCGCCAGCGCGGCGGCGGCCCCGTCCAGGTCGCCCTGCCGCAGCCGGGTCTCGCCGACGAGGAG
>CAYPVZ010000517.1:0-2811 GCA_964414235.1 uncultured Rhodothermales bacterium
CGCTCCGCGTGCCGGCCGACGCGCTCCCGGGCCTCGGCGGCCTCCGCGTGTCGCTGGCCTCGACGGCCCTCGTCGGCCTCGACGGCGCCTCGCGCTACCTGTTCACGTACCCCTACGGCTGCCTCGAACAGCGGACGTCGGCCGTCCGCCCGCTCCTCGTGGGGCGCAGCCTGCTCGACGCCTACGACCTGAGCGTGCTCGACGGCGACCGCGACGCGGTCGTGCGGAAGTGGCTGGCGGACCTGAGCGGCTTCTGGGTCGGCGACGGGTTCGCGCTCTGGCCCGGCGGCCGGGAGGCGAATCTCTACGTCACGGCCTACACCGTCCTGGCGCTGGCGGAGGCCAAGGCCGCCGGCTACCCGACGCCCGCCAGCCTGACGAGCGACGCCGTCGACGCGCTCGACCGGGCCGTCCGCAACCCGAGCCAGCGGCCGGACTACTACGGCGCCGGCGTCTGGGCGGACACGCGGGCCATGATGCTCTACGCCCTCGCCCGCCACGGCCGCACCAACGCCGCCGAGATCGCCCGCCTCGGCGGTGACGCGGACCTGACCGACGAGGGCGCTGCGGCGCTTCTTCGGATCGTGGCGCTCGCTCCGAACGGCCCGCTCGGGCGCCTCCGCCAGCCGCTGGTGGATCGCCTCCGCAGCAAGATCCGGGTCGAGGCCACGACGGCCTACCTCGACGCCGCCGACGGCGACGACTGGGGCTGGATCTTCTCCAGCGACGCCCGCGCCACGGCGTTCGCGCTGGCGGCGCTCGTCGAGGCCGCGCCGACGGACGACACGCGCCAGCTCGGCCAGCGGATGGTCCGGTCTCTCATGGGCCGGCAGGAGGGCGGGCACTGGGCCTCGACGCAGGAGAACGCGGCCGTGGTCGACGCCTTCCGGGCGTTCGCCGAGGCCTTCGAGCGCGACACGCCGGCCTTCACGGCCGAGGTCCGCGTCGCCGGGCAGCGGGTCCTCCAGGAAAGCTTCCGCGGGCGGACGTTCGACACGGCCGAGGCGGAGCGCCCGATGTCCGGCCTGCCGCGCGGGCAGGACGCGCCGATCTCCATCGCCAAGCGCGGGACGGGCACGGCCTACTACCTCCTCGTGCTCGACACGTACAGCGCCGCCCCGCAGCCGGCGCGCACGAACGGCCTGGAGGTGTCACGGTCCATCGTGCCGCTCGACGACCGCGGCGAGCCCGCCGGGGCCGCCCTCGGCGCCGACGCCACGCTCCGCGCCGGCCAGCTGGTCCGCGTGACGGTCCGCCTCCAGTCGCCCACGGCGCGGAGCTACGTCGTGGTGGACGACGCGCTTCCGGCGGGCCTCGAAGCCATCAACGCGGCGTTCGACACGTCGCCGTCGGCCGTGCAGGCGCAGACCGGGCCGGACCGCTGGTGGGGCTCGTTCAACCACACCGAGATCCGCGACGACCGCGTCCTGCTGTTCGCCGACCGGCTGCTCGCAGGGACCCATACCTACACCTACCTCGCACGGGCCACGACGCCGGGCCGGTTCGTCCACCCGCCGGCCCAGGCCGAGGCGATGTACAGCCCCGAGGTCTCCGGCCGCACGGCGACGGGCCGCCTGACGGTGCAGGTGCCGTAGGCCTCGACCGTCCCCACCTCGGCGCCGAGGCAGAGCAGCGGCTGCAGCGGTGCCGAGCAGCCGCTGCAGCGCGGCCGAGCAGCCGCTGCAATGCAGTCGAGCAGCCGCTGCAACGCCGTCGAGCAGCCGCTGTAGCCTGACCGAGCAGCCGCTGCAACGCGGCCGAGCAGCGGCTGGCGGAACCGTTCCGCCAGTGCGGCGGGCGCTCAGCTCTCGTCCGGGACCTCGTCTTCGTCCTCGTCCACGAACGGGACGCGGGCCGGGGCCGCCGCCAGTCGCGCCTCGGTGTCGTACTGGCAGCCGGCGGCGAGGACGTGCACCTTCAGGCCGATCAGCGACACCGGCTCGCCGTCGCGCGCCGAGTCCATCGACGAGTAGATCAGCTCGGAGGGGTCGACGACGGTGACCGTCCCGCTGCCGATGACCTCGAACACGTTGTCCGGCCCGAGGACGACCGCCGTGTCCTCGTCGATGCCGACGCCGGTCGCGAACGGGTTGTAGGAGACGGCGGTGAGGAGCCGGCCGAGGCGGTCGCGCTGGCGGAAGTGCTGGTCGATGACGAGCCGGTTGGTGAGGCCGAGGCCGGGCGCCAGCGTGACGCCCTCGGTGGTCGGCGTCGGGCCGGTGGCGCCGCTGGCGATCATGTGCTCCGGCATAATGGCCGCGCCCGCCGACGTCCCGGCCACGACGACGCCGGCCGCGTTCTGGCGGCGGATGGCCTGGGCCAGCGGCGTCCCGCCGAGGATGGTCGAGAGCCGGAGCTGGTTGCCTCCGGTCATGAAGATGCCGGTCGCCCGCTCGACGGTCGCGATGGCCTCGGGGGCCCGCGCGTGGTCGCGCTCGGTGATCGCCAGCACGTCGACGGCGGCGGCGCCGAGGTCGTAGAACAGCTTCGCGTAGCGCTCGCCGGTGTCGTGCAGCTCGGAGGCCGTCGGGATGACGACGACGCGGGCGTCGGCGCCGCCGGCCAGGCCGAGGACGCGGGAGAGGATCTCGCGCGTGCCGGTCTTGGCCTCGGCCCCGCCGATGGGGACGATAGCGCCGCGTGGGGTGTCGGTGATGGGGGAAGGCATAGCGATCAGGCGTCCCGGGTCACGGCGTCGAGCCCCGGGCGGGGGCCGCGTTCGCTCGGGCCGCCGAACGGCGGAGGCGGAGCGTCCGTGGCACGGGACCTTTACTCAAACGTGCCCCGGACCACAGGCCGGCCGTCGCGGAC
>CAYPVZ010000518.1:0-2805 GCA_964414235.1 uncultured Rhodothermales bacterium
TCTCCCAGCCGGGCCGCATCCTCCGATCCCAGGGCACCGACCGAGAACGTCCGTCGCCGCCCGCCGACGCGGACCGCCAGCGCGTACGCGCCGTTGTCGACCGGGCCCACCTCGACGATCTCCCCGCGCTCGCCGTCGGGCTGCTCACTCCAGAACGGATCCCGCCGTCGGGTCTCGGCGCGCCGGTCGGAGAGCCACGAGATGGGGCCGCCGCTCTCTCGACGGAAGTCGTACAGCATCCGCCGGGAGCGGATCGGAAGGTCCGTGACGGGGAGGAGCCCGTCGTGCCCGAGCCGGAAAGGCCGTCCGACGAGGTAGAACCCCGTCCCGCGCTGGCCGCTCGGGTCGTCGGCGTCCTGCCAGTCGGTGGCCCAGTAGACGGTCTGGCCCTGCCATGTGGCGAACGGAGCGCCCTCGTCCCCGATGTCCCGGGCCTCGAACTGGTAGGCCGGGGCGCTGGCGTCGTCCGGGAGGATGGAGAGCGTCCACGCCTCGACGGCGATGCCGTTCGACACGGCGAAGCGCTCGGCGACGACGAGACCGCCCCCGCCGGTCGCGAGGTCCACGCGGAAGGCGCGGAGGTCCGTCTGCGCGCTCCGGTAGCCCAGGCTCGCGTTCCAGCGGACGTTCCCTCCCTGCCGTCGAACCTCGATCCGTGCCGTGCCATCGTCACCGACCTCTTGGAGGCAGACCCGTTCGAGCCCGCGGGTGACGCAGAAGCCCGGCCCTTCCATACCCGATGTGAACGGGGTGACGGGTTGGGAGGCCGCCGCCAGCGGCAGGGCGAGGAGCAGGAGCGTGCGCATGGGGAACGAGCCGGACGACGAAAGAACGGGACGGCCGGCGGCACGCGCGTCCCCGACTCAGGGGATCAGACGTCGTTCTGGAGACAGCGCAGCAGGCGGATCTGCCCGGCGTGGTAGGCGTCGTGCGCGGCGATGCCCGCGATGGCGTCGTGGAAGGTGTAGTCGCCGTAGGCGGTATCGTCCAGCCGCTCCGGGTCGAACGCCGCCACGGCGTCGACGAGCTGGCGGTGCCAGTCGCGAAGCCGGTCGAGGTCCGCTGCGAGCGTCCGCCCCTCGGCGGGGCGGGCGAAGAAGTTGGAGCCGGGCTCGTCGAACCGTGCCGGCGGCTCTGCGGCGATGTGGCGGAGCACGCGGTACGTCCAGTAGGCCGCGTGGATGACGTACTCCCAGGCGTTGTGGGCCTCCGGCGCTGGCCGCCAGCGGGCGTCGTCCTCGCTCATGCCACGCGTCGCGCCGACGAGCGTTGGGCCATGCCAGCCGCGTCCGTCAAACGCGGCATCAAGGGCATGGAGGAGAGAGGCAAGGCGGGCATCCATGGGGTTCCGGAACGTGTGGGCGATAGGCCGGGTCATCGAGAGCGGAATGCGTGCCAGAGAGCTGGGGGCCCGTCCGTGTCGGATTCGAGCCATTGGCCCGATATGTGGCCGTATGGTCACTCGAATAGTCGGAGGCGCCGGCACAGCACATGTACCCTCGTCAGGGGTATTGAAGAAAGTGTGCCATACGGGTTTGGCTGTTCCCGATACTCAGGATCTCCCTGGTTCTCTGTCTCGCGGCACGCATCGCGCGCGTAGCTGCGAAGCCGTGTGGGGCAGGGGGAGAACCTGGCTCTGCTGCGACGGATGATCCTTCCAATCTGCCTCTGGAGACCGCTCCCTCGGCCTGTCCGTCTCTATCGGCGGTACAGGCGAACGCTCGAGCCTGCCCTGTTTTTTTCAATCTTGCTCGTTGAAATCCTGGTCGCGTGGGCGCTGGCTTGACGCGTCGCTTCGGGCGGATGCGTCGCGCAGGCCGCAGTCGGTCACCGCTGTAACGCCGCTGGCGGCGCGTGTCGCCAGCGGCGCGCGCGCTAGCCCAGCAGCTCGTCGAAGATGTCCGATTGCTTCAGCGGCGGGGCGAGGTCGAAGTGGTCGTAGGCCCGTCGCGTGGCAACCCGGCCGCGCGGCGTCCGCGCCATGAAGCCCTCCTGGATGAGGTACGGTTCGTAGACCTCCTCGACCGTGCCCGCGTCTTCGCCCACGGCGACGGCGATGGTCGAGATGCCGACGGGGCCGCCGTCGAACTTCTCCATGAGTGCCAGCAGGATGCGCGTGTCCATCTCGTCGAGGCCGGCCTCGTCCACGTCGAGCGCGTTGAGCGCGTGGTCGGCCACGGCACGCGTGACGCGGCCGTCGCCCGGACCGGCGGCGGTCTCGACCTCCGCGAAGTCGCGCGTCCGGCGGAGCAGCTTGTTGGCGATGCGCGGCGTGCCTCGGCTGCGGCGGGCGATCTCGAAGGCGCCCTCGTGGTCGATCTCGACCTTCATCAGGCCGGCGCTGCGCAGCACGATCTCGTGGAGCGTGTCCACGTCGTAGTAGTCGTAGCGGAAGTCGACGCCGAAGCGCGCGCGGAGCGGGGCCGTGAGCAGGCCCTTCCGCGTGGTCGCGCCGATGAGGGTGAACGGCGGCAGAGCGATCCGAACCGACCGCGCGCTCGGCCCCGAGTCGATGAGGATGTCGATGGCGTAGTCCTCCATCGCCGAGTACAGGTACTCCTCGACGACGGGCGAGAGCCGGTGGATCTCGTCGATGAACAGGACATCGCCCTCGTTGAGATTCGTCAGCAGGCCGGCGATGTTGGCCGGCTTGTCGAGCGCCGGGCCGGACGTCGTCTTGACGTCGGCGCCCATCTCCTCGGCGATGATGTGGGCCAGCGTCGTCTTGCCTAGGCCGGGAGGGCCGGAGAGGATGACGTGGTCGAGGGCCTCGGGGCACCCCCCTTCGTCCGGCAAGAGCGACGT
>CAYPVZ010000519.1:0-2805 GCA_964414235.1 uncultured Rhodothermales bacterium
GTTCGGCGGCGCCTCCGGGGCGCCGCCGAACGGCGCCGACTCGAACGGGAGCGCACCGACGGCCGAGGCCACGGCCGTCGTGCCCGTCCTGCCGCGCCTGCGCCGGATCGTGGACGACCGCGCCGAGATCACGCCCGGCGACAGCGTGCTCCTCATCGTCGAGGACGACGCGGCGTTCGCGGGCATCCTCGTCGAGATCGCGCGCGAGAAGGGGTTCAAGGCCATCGTCGCGGAGCATGGCGAGGCCGCGCTCGCGGCCGTCCGGCGCTACAAGCCGGCCGCGATCACGCTCGACATGCACCTGCCCGGCATGCACGGGCTGGCGCTGCTCGACCGGCTCAAGAACCAGCCCGAGACGCGCCACATCCCCATCCAGATCGTCTCGGTCTCGGACGCACTCCCGCGCCGCCAGCGCAAGGGTGCGCTCCAGCCGCTTCAGAAGCCCGTCGAACGCGACGCCGTCATCGACCGGATCGGCCGCGCCAGCGAGCTGGCGGGCCGCGCCGTCAAGCGGCTCCTCGTCATCGAGGACGACGAGACGCAGCGCCGGCTGGTCGAGGAGCTCGTCGGCGGCGAGGACGTCGAGGTCGTCGCCGTCGCGACGGGCGCCGAGGGGCTGGCGGCCCTCGCGGACGGGGCGTTCGACTGCGCCGTGGTCGACCTCGGCCTGCCCGACATGAACGGGTTCGACTTCGTCGAGCAGGTCCGCGGCGAGCTCGGCCACGACGACCTCCCGCTCGTGATCCATACCGGGCGCGATCTGGAGAGCGATGAGGCCGAGCGCCTCCACGACCTCGCCGAGGCCATCATCGTCAAGGGCGTCGAGGCCTTCGACCGGCTCCTCGACGAGACGGCGCTCTACCTCCACCGTGACGAGGCTCGGCTCTCGGATGACCAGCGCGAGCGCTTGGAGCGCCGCCACCGCCCCGAGGCCGCACTCGCCGGCCGCAAGGTGCTCGTCGTCGACGACGACGTCCGCAACATCTTCGCGCTCCAGAGCCTGCTGGAAGGGCACAAGATGGAGGTCGTCTACGCCGAGAGCGGGCGCGAGGGGATCAAGGTGCTGGAGGAGGCCGGCGACGTCGACGTCGTCCTCATGGACATCATGATGCCCGGCATGGACGGCTACCAGGCGACCCGCGCGATCCGCGAGATCGAACGCTTCCAGGACCTCCCGATCATCGCCGTCACGGCCAAGGCCATGACCGGCGACCGCGAGAAGTGCCTGGAGGCCGGCGCGAGCGACTACCTCACGAAGCCGGTCAACGTGGACCAGCTGGTGTCGCTGCTCCGCGTCTGGGTCGGCAGAGACGACTGAACCCTGCGCCCCGCTGGCGACCGTCGCCAGCGGGGCGGGAATCCTCGTCGGAGAGCGCCGCCCGTTGTCCACATCCGGCCCATCGGGCGGCCGCTGACGGTATGTTGGCGGAGCCGGGCGCGACCTTCTGCAGCGTCCCCCGGCCCCCCAGGACCCGCGCTCTTCGATGGCCGACACGCCCCCTGACTCCGGCGCCCGCTACACCGTCACCGCTCGGAAGTACCGGCCGCAGACGTTCGACGACCTCGTCGCGCAGGAGCACGTCGCCGAGACGCTCCGCAACGCGATCACGCGGGGCCGGCTGGCGCACGCGTACCTCTTCAGCGGGCCGCGCGGCGTGGGCAAGACGACGGCCGCGCGCATCCTCGCCAAGGCCGTCAACTGCCAGACGCCGCTCTCCGAGCGCGAGGGTGCCGAGCCGTGCCGGACGTGCGACTCGTGCGTGGCCTTCGAGGAGGGCCGGAGCCTCAACATCATCGAGATCGACGCGGCCTCGAACAACCGGGTCGAGGACATCCGCGAGCTGCGCGACACCGTCCGCGTGCCGCCGCAGGGGGCCAAGAAGAAGGTCTACATTCTCGACGAGGTCCACATGCTCTCGGCCAGCGCGTTCAACGCGCTGCTGAAGACGCTGGAGGAACCGCCGCCGTACGCCCTCTTCATCTTCGCGACGACGGAGCCCCACAAGGTGCTCCCGACGATCCTCAGCCGGACCCAGCGGTTCGACTTCCGCCGCATCGCGGTCCCCGAAATCGTCGACCGGCTCCGCGAGATCTCGAACGCCGAGGGCATCGCGGCCGACGACGAGAGCCTCGTGCTGCTCGCGCGCAAAGGCGACGGCGCGCTCCGCGACGCGCTCTCGCTCTACGACCAGGCCGTCTCGCTCTGCGGCACCGACCTCCAGATCGGCCCGCTCCGCGAGGCCCTCGGCGTAGTCGACGCCGATGTCTACTTCGAGGCGACCGGCCGCGCCCGCGCCGCCGACCGCGCCGGGCTGCTGGCGCTCGTCGACCACGTCGTCCGCAGCGGACACGACCTGAACGAGTTCGTCCTGGGGCTGGCGGATCACCTCCGCAACCTGCTCGTCGCGCGCTCGATGGGGACGGGCGCGCTCATCGAGGGCACCGAGGCGACGCGGGCGCGCTACCTGGAGGCGGCGGCGCCCTACGCCGAGTCCGACCTGCTGCACCTGCTGATGCTGGCAGAGGGCGCCGCCGGCGACCTCCGCGAGAGCCGCCAGCCGCGCCTGACGCTGGAACTGGCGCTGCTCAAGATGGCGAGCCTGGAGCCCGCCGCTGACCTCGGCCGCCTGCTCGACCGGCTGGCGGCGCTGGAGCGCGCCGCGCGCGACGGCCGCCTCCCAGCCGGCCCGACGGCCTCCGAACCGGAGACAACGGCCACGTCTCAGGCCCCGGCGGCCGACACGCCGGCTTCGCAGACAGCGGCGCCGGCGCGGCTATCTGTGTCGGTCGCTCGGCAGCAGCAGC
>CAYPVZ010000520.1:0-2798 GCA_964414235.1 uncultured Rhodothermales bacterium
CCCCCCGAGCACGCGGAACTCCTCGCTCGCGAGCGCGCTCCGCCGCGGGGGGGCGACGAACGCCGTCACGCTCTCGCCCTCGTGGGTGGTCCAGAAGGCCTCGTCCTGCGGGACGAGGACGAGCTGGCGACCCTCGCACACCGCGTCGGTCGGGATGGCCGTGCCGTCGGCCATGCGGAGCCCGACGGCCCGGTAGCCGTCCTCGTCGCGGGCCGTTGCCGACGCGCAGTCGAGCGGCTCGGTAAACCGGACGGCCACCTCGTCGCCGAGGCCGAGCGACCCGTCCGCCGGCTGCGGCGCCCCGAGCACCTGCGGGCGGACGCGGTCGACCGCCCCATCCGCCACGTCCGTTCGGACGTAGGCGAACGAGGTGCCGGCTTCGGTCTCGACCCGGCAGCCGGTGAACGCGCGGACCTCGTAGGCCCCGTCACCGGGCGGCTCCCAGTCGTAGGAGAGGTCCGTCCCGGCGTAGCTGTCGACGGCGTGGAGCAGCGTCCAGGCCCCTCCGTTGCGGCGGTACTCGAAGCCGACCTTCTGGTCCGCTGTCCCGTCGAGTTCGAACCCGTCGGCGATGAGTCGGACCGACATCGGGTCGGTGTCCGCGTTGACGCTCCAGCCTGCCAGCGGGCGGAGCAGCGAGACCTCGGAGCACGGCGGCGTGAAGCCGACCGAGAACCGGACCGTGTCGATCAGGGCCGAGGCGAGGCGGGTGTCGCCGAGCCAGAGGTCGCGCTCGGCCGGCGGGTAGAAGATCAGCGCGAGGTCGTCGTAGTCGTAGACGTCGCCCGGCCCCTTCTCGACCGCCAGGGTGAGCGAGAGCGTCTCGTTCGGGGGCAGCGTGAACGTCTCCTCGCCGATCGGGTCGCCCGTGATGCCGATGACGGCCGAGTACGGGTTCGACGTCTTGTCCACGTCGAGCGTGTAGACGCGGGTCTCCCGGGTCTCCGAGCGATTCGTGAGGTTGAGCGTGAAGAGGGCCGGCGCGCCGGGGTCGAGGCCGCGCTGGACGGGTGGCGTGATCGAGACGTCGGGCCAGTCGCGGCGGAGCGTGCCGGGCTCCCACGGGTTCGACGAGCGGCCCGAGCGGGTCTGGAACATCGGGGTCCCGAACCGCGGGTCCGTGCCCACGTCGACCGAGAACACGTCGCCCGCGTCGCTGTCGCTCATGACGTACCCGACCGTCTTCGTCGTCTCCTCCGACGTCTCTTCCTCGTGGACCTGGTGGCGCTCGACGTCGAACGCGATCCCGATCATGCTGTCATAGCCGAACGTCAGGACCCCGCCGAGGGTGTTTTCCGAGGTCACGAAGGCGTCGGTCTCCTCCCGGTGGGTGGTGAGCGAGTTCGCCGTGTGGCTCCACTCGTACTCGCTCCCGCCGGAGAACGAGCGGTTCACCGTCGCCCCGCCCGCGCCGAACGCCGCCGCGACGGTCGAGTCGTTGTCGGTGAGCATCCGCTCCCAGTTGCGGACGGCCGCGGCGAGCCGGACCTGTTCGGCGGTCCCGTCGCCGTCCGCGTCGCCCTCGACGACGGCGGAGCTGTCGAGGGCGGCGAGCGTCCGGAGCTGGGGGAGCAGGGTGCGCCGGATGTGGCTGGCGCCGTAGGTGTAGGCGGTGGCGAACGGCGTGGTCTGGTCGAGGTCGGTCGCCAGCCGCTCGGCGAAGTCGACGCGGCAGGCTGCCTCGTCGACGCGGAGGTCGTCCGCCAGCGCGAACACGAGGTTCAGCGCGGTCCCGACGTAGACGTCTTCCCCGACGTTCGTCGGGTCGCTGAGTGTGGCGATGCGCTCGGTCGTGGTGGTGCAGATCTCGATGCCACCGCCGCGGCTCTCCTCGGTGCCGTCGAGGACCCGGGTCTGGGCGCGCAGGCCAGCGCCCATGTCGATCTCGACGCCGAGGCCGACGCCGGTCTTGAGGCCGGCGACGAGGTCGAGGTCGACGCCCCCCGAAGCCGACGTGATCGTGAAGTTGTTGATGACGGAGCAGGACGTGGTGCCCTCCTCGACGTAGCTGTACGAGTCCGAGCCCGGTGGGTCGTGGAGGACCATCAGCGGGATCTCCGTCGTCGTGGCCGAGACGAACTCGCTGTTCCGCTCGCGGTAGCCCTCGACGATGGCCCAGACGGTCTCAGAGACGGTGCCGCGGCCAGGCACCGCCACGCTGGCGGTGAGCGACTTCTGGTAGGACCGGTCGACGCCGTCGACCTCGGCGCCCGACGTGATCTCGGGGGAGCGGCCGGTCGTCCGGTAGTGGACGCCGCCGCTCGCATCGGTCGTGTCCACGACGGCCTCGCCGGCCGCGTCGGCGAACCCGTCGAAGATCTGGACCCGCGCGCCCTCGACGGCGCACACGTCGCTCGGGCCGTAGCGCTCCTGCACCCGGACGACGAGCGGCAGCATCTCGTACTCGCCGATGACGGGCACGTTGGGGAGCGTGTGACCGTCGGCCGCGAGCCCGGTGGAGCAACTGGCGGCCGGCGTCGGGAGGCCCTCGACGACGACCTCGATCGGCGCCCGGTAGACGAAGTCCAACGTGGCGTCGCCGTCGGTGAGGTCGACGCGTTGGGTCCCGAGCCCGTCGTAGAACCGGAGGACGTCGGCCTCGGAGAGGGAGGAGCCGTCCGCCAGCTGGACGCCCACGATGTCGACGAGGTACTCCTGCGGCGCGAGGCCTGCGATGAGATAGTCCTGGTCGACATCGTGCGTTTCATCCACGCACCCGTCCTCGGTCCGCACACGGATCGTGACCGTCCCGACGCGGCGGCCGCACCCGCCGCCGGCGAACCCGGACAGGGTGCGGG
>CAYPVZ010000521.1:0-2798 GCA_964414235.1 uncultured Rhodothermales bacterium
GGGCGGCAAGGGCAAGGGGAAAGACAAAAAGCCCAAGCGGGCACGCACCAAGGACGGCCTCGTCCTCGGCGTCCACGTCACGCAGAAGCGAGTCTACGGCGTCCTCGTCCGGCCCACGGCCGACGGGTACGAGCCGCTCCGCCAGTTCGTCCGCAACCGGGCCGAGAGCCAGTTCGGCGGGACCGGCGTCGGCGCCATCTCGCCGGACGGCATCAACTCCGACGAGCCGGCGGTCGAATTCGGTGACGACCCGGCCGTCCAGTTCGGCGGGGTCGGCGAGATCGATTTCTCTGCCGAGTTCGCTGGAATGGGCGTCGTCACGGATGCCGCGCTGGACACGACGGCGACATCGGGCGCGGTCACCGAGCAGGCTCAGCCCATCGTCATCGAGCTGCGCGACATCCTGGAGGAGATCGCCCAGGCGGGCTTCTCGCGACCGGTCATGTCGTTCTCCATCGACGCGCCGGACGTGGCCTACGCCGAGGTCGTCGTCCCGCCAGAGAAGAAGGGGGCCAAGAAGAAGGCGGACAAGAAGGCGAAGGCGGCCGCCGACGAGTCGGCGGGCGACGCGACGAAGGCGCCGGTCAAGCGCGACCGGCTCGTCGAGCTGCTCCCAGACCTCGGCACGCCGGTCGACAAGAAGCGGGTCGCGTTCCTTCCGATGACCCCGAGCGACGGGCTCCGCCGCTACCTCGCCGTCGCCCCGACGGCGACAGAGCCGGTCGCCGAGTCGCTGGAGCTGCTCCGCGAGCAGTCGGCCCACCGGAAGACCCAGTTCCGGACGCTGGAGGCCGAGGTGCCGCTGCTGGTCGGGCTCGCCCGGATGACGTCGACCCCGGAGCCGCACGAGAATACGGCGGTCGTCCGCGTCGGCGCTGAGGACACGATCGTGCTCCTGCTGATGGGCGGCGAGCTCCACCACTTCGAGCCGATGCCGTCGGTGACGGCGTTCGACGGGCCGGACACGATCTGCTCGCGCGTGCTGCTCCAGCAGGACGTGCAGGGCGTCGGGACGGTCGACAACGTGGTCGTGGTGGCGGAGGAGCGGGAGAAGGAGCTCGTGCAGGGCTTCGCCGCGTTCTACCCCGACGCCCGCGTCGAGACGCTCCGCGAGGGGCTGGCGCGGTACGGGCTCGTGGGTCCGTACGGCCCGCTGGCGCCGGTCCTCGTCGAGGCTGCCGGCGCGGCGGTCGCGGGCCACCGGATGCGCCAGAAGGGGTCGCCGTTCGAGGACGTCAACCTGCTGCCGGCGGGGCTGCTCAAGCGGAAGCGGCGGCTGGACCTTTCGTTCGGCTGGCACACGCTCGTCGTGGCCATGCTCCTGTTCCTGAGCGTCCTCTACTTCAGCTACCTCTACGTCTCGCAGAAGGGCGAGATCGCGACGGCCCAGCAGACGCTCGCCGAGTTCCCGCCCGAGGCCAAGATGTCGGTGCCCCAGCTTCAGGCGCGCATCGACAGCCTCCGCCAGCGCCAGATGGCGCTCACGTCCGCGCTCACGGCCATGGACTCGCTCCTCGTCGACACCGACCGCTGGACGCAGACACTCATCCGCGCGACGCGCGCCGCGGCCCAGACCGGCGGCATCTGGATCGAGGAATGGGCTCCGTCCGGCAACGACATCCAACTCCACGGCTTCGCGACGTCGCGGGGCAACGTGGTGGCCCTCGCCGAGCGGCTCGGGTCCACCATCGAGGAGGTCACGTTCCAGGACGTCCGCGAGTACCCGGTCTACGAGTACCGCATGCGGTTCACGCAGCCGCCCGAGCTCCCGCAGATCACGCGCGTGCTCCGCGAGCAAGCCGCGGGTCCCGCCCCGGGTCCCGCCCCGCTCGACGAGGTCGACGCCCAGCCCTCGGCCCCCGCGCCCGCCCCGTAGCGCCCGCACGCCCACACTCATGTCCAACGACGTCATCAATACGCTCATCCTCGCCGCTTTCCTGGCTGTGGCCGGGGGCGCGGGGTACTTCGTGACCCAGAAGCAGCAGCCGGCCGAGCTCGAGCGGATCCAGGGCGAGATCGAGGCGCTCCAGAACCGCGACGTCGAGGTCGAGACGCTCATCGCCGAGGAGGCCTCTGCCTCGGAGGAGGCCGCGGCCACGCTCGCCCGCTGGAACACCCGGTACAAGGTGCTCCCGTCGTCGCTCGAATCGGCCGACGTGGTGGCCTACCTCAACGCGCTCTCGGCGCGGGGCTTCCAGCGCTTCGACCTCTCGCTGACCGGCGTGACGCAGGGGCCGACGGCCTCATACTACACCTACCAGATCACGGGCGACGCCTACTTCGAGAGTCTCTACGCTTTCATCTGGCATCTCGAAAACGGCCGTGGGATGTACCGGGTCCGCGACCTGTCGGTCAAGAAGAACGTGACGACGGCGCCCACAGCGCCGGGCGCGGAGGGCCCGGGCCGGCAGGTGATCCTGGCCGAATTCGCCCTCGCTGTGGATGCCTTCTTCTCGACCAACCGCGACATCTCGGCGCCCGACAGCGCCGTCGTCCCGCCGCCGGAGGCGTTCCCGGCCCGCCGGGCCCCCGTCAACCCGTTCTTCCCGTTCATCCTCGACGAGCTGCCGTCGAACATCGACGACCTCGTCGATCCCGAGTCGGACCCGCTGGTGAGCGTGATCGGGCGGACCGCCGTGTTCCAGCGCGGCGAGGAGCTCCGCGAGCTCCAGCCGGGCTCCCGCGTCTACCTCGGCCGCGTCGCCAGCGTGGACCCGACGCGGGCCCGGGTCACCATCGACTACAACCGCGGCGGCATCCGCGAGCGCGTCGAGATTGATCTCGAAACGGGTGAGCGC
>CAYPVZ010000522.1:0-2797 GCA_964414235.1 uncultured Rhodothermales bacterium
GCGTTGCTGCCCCAGGCGCGGTGGGGCAACGCGCTCGCGTGCGCGCTCCTCCGCCTCCGCTGGGGCGCCCGGTTCACCGACCTCGGCCCGTTCCGCGCCGCGCGCTGGCGGTCGCTGGAGGCGCTCGGCATGCGCGACGAGACCTTCGGGTGGACGGTCGAGATGCAGGTCCGCGCCGTCCGTGCCGGGCTGCGGTGCGCCGAGGTGCCCGTCGGCTACCGGCGCCGCGTGGGGCGGTCCAAGATCTCGGGCACCCTCAACGGCGTCATCCGCGCCGGGACCAAGATCCTCTGGACCGTCGGCCGGCACGCCGTCGCGCGCCGGCCGGTCTCGCCTCGCTAGAACGTGAACGACACGCCGAGGCGCGGCGTCAGGAGGTCCGTCCGCGAGCGGCGCGGGTCGAGGCGGATCGTCCCGTTCCGGTAGCGCGCGATGTCGCCGCGGGCCAGGTAGGTCGCCTCGCCCCCGGCGAGGTAGCGCACGCTGGCGTCGAGCGCGACCGAGAACGGGCGCCCCTCGTCGCTCAGGCCACGGTGGAGCGTGACGAGGACGCCGGCCCCGCCGCCCGCCGCCAGCGCGACGTCGTCGTAGGTCACCGACGAGAAGGGCTCGCCGTACTCGTCGTAGTAATAGTCGTCGCCGACGGTCGTCTCGGTGAACAGGTAGGTCAGCCCGGCCACGCCCTCGGCGTACGGCCGGACGCCGCCGCTCGGGACCTGGAGCCGGACGACGGCGAGCAGGTGCGCCAGGTTGTTCGACGTACTCACGCCGACGCGGACGTCGGGGATCGTCAGCGAGAGCGGCACCTCGCGGCGCTCGTAGCCATAGATCGTGAGGGCCCCCTCGCCGCCGATGGCCAGCGGGGTGCCCGGGATGGCGTAGAGCGCGGTCATCGAGAAGCCGCCGCCGGGCGAGCCGAGGGCGGCGTCGAACTCGCCGCGCGGCACGGCCACGAGGCCGCCGAAGGAGAGGGACGGCTGGGCCGACGCCCCGGCGGCGAGGACCAGCAGGGAAAGG
Organism: uncultured Rhodothermales bacterium; assembly: GCA_964414235.1. Taxonomy (GTDB): domain Bacteria; phylum Bacteroidota; class Rhodothermia; order Rhodothermales; family Rubricoccaceae; genus Rubrivirga. The sequence goes on from CAYPVZ010000522.1 coordinate 1,018, forward strand.
AGGAGCAAGCGGGACATGGCAGAGGAGGAGGTGAGCACAGGAGAGCCGCGCCGGACGCGCCGGAGGCAACACGACGGGCCCTCGCGGCATCACCGGCCGTACCATGCGTCCGCCCGCCCCCGCCGCTCCATGCCCGAGATCGACCCGTCCTGGACCAGCCTGCTCCCCCCGATCCTGGCCATCGGGCTCGCCATCGGGACGCGGCAGGTGTACCTCTCGCTGGCCGCCGGCGTCTGGCTCGGCTTCACGATCCTCAACGGCTGGAACCCGCTCGCCGGGCTGGCGGGCGGCATCGACGGGCTGGTCGGCGTGTTCGAGGACGCCGGCAACACGCGCGTGCTGCTGTTCACGCTCGTCATCGGCGCGCTCATCGCGACGGTCGAGACGTCCGGCGGCGTGCGCGGCTTCGTCGACGCGCTGGAGCGGCGGCGGCTCGTGGCAGGGCCGCGCACGGCGCGCGTGCTGGCGTGGGTCGTCGGGCTCGTCATCTTCATCGAGTCGAACATCACCTGCCTCGTCGACGGCGCCATCTCGCGGCCGCTCTTCGACCGCCACCGCCAGTCGCGCGAGATGCTGGCCTACCTCATCGACGCGACGAGCGCGCCGGTGTGCATCCTCATCCCGCTCAACGCCTGGGGCGCCTACATCCTGAGCCTGCTGGGCGAGCAGGGCGTCGAGTCGCCGCTGCGGCTGTTCATCGCCTCCATCCCGTACAACCTGTACGCGCTGCTCGCCTTCGCGCTGGCGGGCGTCGTGGCCGTGACCGGCTGGGCCATCGGCCCGATGAAGCGCGCCCAGCGCCGCGCCGCCGAGGGCCTCCTGTTCGACGACGGCGCGACGCCGATGGTGGACGAGGGCGCGCTCGTGCCGCCGCCGCTCGAAACGCTCCCGCCGCGCTGGTGGAACATGATCCTCCCGCTCGGGGCCATGGTGCTCGCCATGCCGCTCGGCCTCTACGTCACCGGCGACGGCAACCTCCTCGACGGCTCGGGCTCGACGAGCGTGCTCTGGGCCGTCCTCGTCGGCCTCGTGGTGGCGTGGGGCCTGCTGCTCGCCCAGCGCGCCCTCAGCGTGGAGGGCCTGACGTCGGTCGGGCTGAAGGGCGCCGGCGGGATGCTCGGCATGGCGCTCGTGCTGCTGCTCGCCATCGCGCTCGGCGGCATCACCCGCCAGCTCGGCGCCGGCGTCTACGTGGCCGAGGGCGTCGCGAACGCGGGCGTCGGGCCGGCGCTGCTGCTGCCGCTGGTGTTCATCACCGGCGCCTTCATCGCCTTCGCCACGGGCACCTCCTGGGGCACGTTCGCCATCATGATCCCCATCGCCGTGCCGGCCGCGATGGCGCTCGGGCTGCCCATCGCGCCCTTCCTCGGCGCCAGCCTCGCCGGCGGCGTCTTCGGCGACCACGCCTCGCCCATCTCGGACACGACGATCATGGCCAGCCTCTCGGCCGCGACCGACCACATCGCCCACGTCCGGACGCAACTGCCCTACGCGCTGCTGGCGGGGACGGCGGCCACGCTCGGGTTCGCGCTCGTCGGCGCGCTGGTGTAGACGCGGGCCGGGCCGGCGGCGCTCTTGACACGCGACTGGCTGCTGATCACCACCAGCGCGAAGCAATCGCCGACGCCGTACGGGCCCTCGTGCGCCCGCCGACAGAAGCCGCCAGTTCGGCGACGTGGGCGGGGCGATGAGGCGGATCACAGGGTGCGGTGACCGGACCCGGTCTGAGAGACTGTTTGGGGAACGGCCGGGCTGAGCCAACGAGCGTCCGTCAGCGTCT
>CAYPVZ010000523.1:0-2794 GCA_964414235.1 uncultured Rhodothermales bacterium
ACCGACAGGCGCCACGGCGAGGCGTCGTCGGCCGGCAGGCGTTCGCCGAGCGCGTCCAGCTGGCCGGCTGGGAGCACGAACCGGCCGAGCATCCAGGCCTCGGGCCGCTGGCGGTGCCGGGCGTAGGCCGCCGTCGCGGCGTCGAGATCGAGCGCGGCCGGCGGGAAGAGGCCGGCGTAGTCGAGGAGGCCGTCGAGGAGGGCGTGCGCGGCGGGCGTCATGGGAGGCGGGGCGGGGAAAGGTGCCGGGTGGGGCCGGACCCCCGCCGTAGATTCAGCGTTCGAGGGTACGACCGACCCGACCCGCCCCGTGATCCCTCCGGGGCTTCGCCTCTCCCGCCGAATCGCTTCACCACCCCCATGCGATCCCGCCTCCTCTCTCTCTCCGTCGCCCTCGTCGTCGCCCTCCTGACGGGCGGGGCCGATGGGTGCTCCAGCGACCCCAACGTCGAGGGCGCCAAGCTCGCCCTCAACACCGGCGACTACGACCGCGCGCTCGAGCTCCTCGACTCGTCTCTCGAGACCAACCCCGACAACGTCAGCGCGCTCGTGCTCAAGCTCGAGACGTACCGCAAACAGTACGAGGCGACGGCCGGCGCCGGGCCCAAGCGCGCCTACCTCGACGCCCATTTCGCCGACATGCTCGCCACCGTCCGCCACGCGCAGTCCGTCGCGCCGGATGACGCCGACGTCGCGCAGACCACGATCGCCACGTGGGCCATCGCCATCAACACCGGCAACGAGATCGTCCGGGACGCCGACGCCGACGTGACCGCGGCCGTCCCTTATCTCCAGGCCGCCATGGATCTGGTCCCCGACTCGTCGCAGGGCTACCTCAGCCTCGGCATCGCCTATCTCCGGGACGCCAACGCCACCGAGGCCCTCGCCCCGCTCCAGCAGGGCACCGAGCGCTTCCCGGAGGATCCGACGCTCGCCTACTACTACGGCCGCGCGCTCCTCCTCGCCGACCGCGCCTCGGACGCCATCACGTTCCTCGAAGCCGCCCAGGCTCGCTTCCCGGACGACCAGGACGTCCAGACGATGCTCCTGAACGCGTACACCTCGGGCGGCCAGACCGACCAGGCCCTCGAGCGCTACGCCTCCGCCGTCGTGAGCCAGCCGGACAACCCGACCATCCGCTACAACTACGGCGCGCTCCTCCTCGGCGCCCATCGCTACGAGGAAGCCATCGAGCAGCTGACCGCCGCCACGGAGCTGGCCCCGGACAACGCCGACGCCTTCTACAACCTCGGCGCGGCCTACCAGAACCGCGCCGCCGCGCTCAACGAGCAGGGCAACAACACCGAGGACTCCAACGCCGCCAACGCGCTCTACGAGCAGAAGAACCAGAACCTCGAAATGGCGCTGGTGCCGCTCGCCGAGGCCCGCCGCCTCGCCTCCGGCACCCCCGACGAGGCCGGCGTCTGCGACGCCCTCTTCCGGGTCTACACCCAGCTCAACCGCCTCGACGAGGCGGAGGAAGTCTCGACCTGCGCCGGCCAGTCGATGAACTAGCCGACCGGCTCTCTTCCCCTGCGGGGGCGTGGCTCGCCGCGCCCCCGCTTTTTTTGATCCCGCCCTCCGACATGACGGACTCCCCCACCGGCGACGACCGCCAGCCCCTCGGCTTCGGCACCCGCGCCATCCACGCCGGGCAGGCGCCCGACCCCTCGACCGGCGCCATCATGACGCCCGTCTTCCAGACCAGCACCTACGTCCAGGAGGCCCCGGACGTCCACAAGGGCTACGACTACGCCCGCGTGGGCAACCCGACGCGCACGGCGCTGGAGGCCAACCTCGCCTCGCTCGAAGGGGCCGCCCACGGCATCGCCTTCGCCTCCGGCGTCGCCGGCATCGACGCCATCCTGCGGCGCCTCCGGCCCGGCGACCACGTCGTCGCCGGCAACGACCTCTACGGCGGGACCTACCGCCTCATGACGCAGGTCCACCAGCCCATGGGCGTCGACTTCACCTTCGTCGACCTCGCCTCGGCCGAGGCCCTCGACGCAGCCATGACCGACGCGACCACGCTGGTCTGGCTGGAGACGCCCACCAACCCGCTCCTCCGCGTCTACGACGTCGCCGCGCTGGCGGACGCCGCGCACGCCCGGGGCGCGACGGTCGCCGTCGACAACACGTTCGCCAGCCCGTACCTCCAGCAGCCGCTGGCCCTCGGCGCCGACCTCGTGCTCCACTCGACGACGAAGTACCTCGGCGGTCACTCCGACGTCATCGGCGGCGCCGTGCTCACCTCCGACGACGCCTGGGCCGAGCACCTCCGCTTCCAGATCAAGAGCGTCGGCGCGGCCCCGGCCCCGCTCGACTGCTTCCTGCTCCTCCGCTCCACCAAGACGCTCCACCTCCGCATGGCGCGCCACTGTTCGAACGCCCGCGCCGTCGCCGGCTTCCTCCGCCAGCACGACGCCGTCGCGCGGACCCTCTACCCGGGCTTCGAGGACCACCCCGGCCACGAGATCGCCACGCGACAGATGCGCGACTTCGGCGGCATGGTCTCGGTCGTGCTGAAGGACGACGCGCTGGAGACGGCCGTCCGGTTCATGCAGAACCTCCAGGTCTTCTCGCTGGCGGAGAGCCTCGGCGGCGTCGAGAGCCTCGTCTCGCACCCCGCCAGCATGACGCACGGCTCCATCCCGCCCGACGTCCGCCGCGCCGCCGGCCTGCCGGACAGCCTCGTCCGCCTCAGCGTCGGCGTCGAGGACGAGGCCGACCTGATCGCCGACCTCGACCAGGCGCTGGCGGCGCTCTAGCCCGCCCGCTCGGCCGCGCCCCCCAGG
>CAYPVZ010000524.1:0-2789 GCA_964414235.1 uncultured Rhodothermales bacterium
TTCACGGCCGTGTCCGGCTCCACGCACGGCTACGACGTCACCGACTACAACGCGCTCGACGAGGGCCTCGGCGGCGTCGCCGGTTTCACGGCGATGAGCGATGCGCTCTCTTCCGCCGATCTCGGCCTCGTCCTCGACTTCGGCGGCCCGACCAGCCACGTCTCGATCATGGCCCGCGCGCTCGGCGTGCCGGCCGTCGTGAGCCTCCACGGGCTGGCGGAGCACGTCGAGCCCGACGACGTGATCGTCGTGGACGGCTTCTCCGGGACCGTCATCCTCAACCCGACGCCCGAGACGCGCGCGGCGGCCGAGGCCAAGGCGGCCCGGTTCGCCCGGCTCTCGGAGGAGCGCGACGCGGTCGTCAACGCGCCCTCGGAAACGAAGGACGGGCACCCGATCTCGTTGCGCGCCAACGTCGAGTTCCGGGAGGAATTCCCGCTGCTCCACGAGTTCGGCGCCCAGGGCGTCGGCCTGTTCCGCACCGAGATGTTGTTCCTGACCCAGGGGCAGGCGCTCGATGAGGAGGAGCAGTTCGAGGTCTACCGCGACGCCGTCGTCTCGGCCGCGCCGCACCCGGTCACGTTCCGGCTGCTCGACCTCGGCGGCGACAAGGTGCTCCCGATGTCGCGGCGCGAGTCCAACCCGTTCCTCGGCTGGCGCGGCATCCGCATCCTGCTCGACAAGCCGGACCTCCTCCGGCCCCAGCTCCGCGCGGTCCTCCGCGCCGGGGCCTTCGCAGACGATAGCGCCCCCCCGCAGATCCTCCTGCCCATGATCTCGGGCATCGACGAAGTCCGCCAGTTCCAGCGGGCCTTCGCGTCGGTGTGCCACGAGTTGGAGGAAGAAGGCCTCGAGCACCGCCGCGACGTCGCCGTCGGCATCATGGTCGAGGTGCCGGCCGTCGCGCTCCAGGCCGAGCTCTACGCGCGTCACGTCGACTTCTTCTCGGTCGGCACGAACGACCTGACGCAGTTCACGCTGGCGGTGGACCGGGGCAACGACATCGTCTCGGACCTGTACCGCGAACTCCACCCGGCGGTCCTCAACCTGGTCGCCCGCGCCGTCGAAGCGGCGAAGGCGGCTGGCATCAAGGTGAGCGTCTGCGGCGAGATCGCGGCCGATCCCCGCGTGACGCCGCTCCTCGTCGGCCTCGGCGTCGACACGCTGAGCGCGTCGCCAGCCTACCTCACGCTCGTCAAGCGCGTGCTGATGGCCTTTACGATGGAGGAGGCGCAGGACCTCGCCCGCCGCGCGCTCCGCCAGCCCGACGCCGACGCGGTGCGCCGCCTGCTCAACTACTTCCTCGCCTGCCACAACCAGGACCTCGCGGCCCTGCTGAACCTCGACGGCCCCGAGCCGCCGACGCTCGCCGGCCGCATCGCCGACCGGCTGGCGGGCGAGTTGGACGACTGACCCTTTCCCGCGGCGCTCGCCGCTCACGCGCTTCCTCCCGATGGCTGACCCGATCTACACCTCCGACGTCGACCCCGACGACATGCGCGGCGCGGTCCGCGCCTTCCCCGACCACCTCGAAGAGGGCTGGACGCGCGGCGCCGTCGTCGAGTCGTTCGGCCTCGATGGCACCGCGTTCGACGGCGTCGTGCTCTGCGGCATGGGCGGCTCCGCCATCGGCGGCGACCTCGTGCGCGGGCTCGTCGAGCCCACGTCGCCGCTGCCGTTCGTCGTCAACCGCGGCTATGCGCTGCCGGGCTGGGTCGGCGGCAAGACGCTGGTCGTGGTGTCGAGCTACTCGGGTGGCACCGAGGAGACGCTGAGCGCCTTCGAAGATGCCCGCACGCGCGGCTCGCGCATCCTCGCCATCACGTCCGGCGGCACGCTCAAAGCGCACGCCGACGACGACGGCCTCGACCTCGTCGAGATCCCGGGTGGTCTCCAGCCGCGCGCGGCGCTGGGCTACTCGCTCGGCGTGGTCCTTCGACTCGCTCGCACGCTCGGACTGGCGGCGCTGCCGGACGCCGAGGTCGAGGCCGCTCTCGACGCCGCCCGCCAGCGCGCCGAGGCGCACGACGAGGACGCCGACGGCAACCCGGCCCGCGACCTCTCGGCCACGTTCGACGGCAACCTGCCCGTCGTCTACACCGGCGTCGGTCTGCTCGAAGCCGTCGGGATGCGGTGGCGGACGCAGATCCACGAGAACGCCAAGCACCCGGCCGTCGGCAACACCTTCCCGGAGCTCGACCACAACGAGATCATGGGGTTCGAGTCCGGCCCGGCGGCGGTCCTGGACCGGATGCAGGTCGTCGCCCTCCGGGACGAGGACGACCACGGCCAGGTCGACAAGCGGTTCGAGGCCACGCGCTCCCTCATCGAGGGCTCCATCGGCGGCTGGACCGAGCTCCGCTCCGAGGGCGCCTCGCGCCTGGACCGGATGCTCTCGCTCGTCCAGCTCGGCGACGCCGCCTCGTTCTGGCTGGCGATCCGCAAGGGCGTGGACCCGACGCCGGTCGAGACCATCCAGGCGCTCAAGAAGACGCTCGCCTGACGCCGATCCGCATCGGGCCTTGAAGGGGGAGATGGCCTCGGCCGTCTCCCCCTCCGCGTGCGTGGCCGAGCCGAGTTCGAGCGACCGAATGGACTGGCGATGCGCGCTCGGTAGAGCCTCAGGGTTCTGCCCTTGCACACATCCGGCGCTGTGCCTAGCGTTCGGTCCCGCCATCGGCGGCGGGACCCCGACACATGACGCACGGCACGGGCGGACTCCGACTCCTCGCCGCCGCCGCCCTCGCCGGGCTGGCGGTGGCCCTCGCCAGCGCGCCGGCCGCACAAGG
>CAYPVZ010000525.1:0-2783 GCA_964414235.1 uncultured Rhodothermales bacterium
TGGCGGAAAACGTCGAGGGCGACGGTGCGCCCGTCGAGGACTTCCACGGCGTCGGGCCGGCCACGGCGCGGCGGCTGCGCGCGTTCGGCATCGCGACCGGCGCCGACCTCCAGCGGTGGACCGAGGACGACCTCCGGGCCCGCCTCGGCAAGACCGGCGGCTGGCTGGCCCGCGTGGCGCGGTGCGAGGACGACCGGCCCGTCCGGCCGCACCGCGTCCGCAAGTCGGTCGGCGTGGAGCGGACGTTCTTCCGGGACGAGCGGGGCGGGGCGGCGCTCGAAGCCCGGCTGGGGCCCATCGCGGAGGAGCTGGCGCGGCGGCTCGCGCGGCACGGGGTGGCGGGCAAGACGGTGACGCTCAAGCTGAAGAGCGCGGCCTTCGAGATCTCGTCGCGCAGCGCGACCGTCTCGGCCCCCGTCTTCAGCGAGGCGGACCTGCTCGACATCGGCGTCGCGCTGCTGCACCGGCCCGCGCCGCCCGAGGCGGCGGTCCGCCTGATCGGCCTCACGGTGTCGGGCCTCGTGCCCGCCGAGCAGGGCCGCCAGCTGGCGCTGCCGCTGACGTGGTCGGTGGGGGAGTAGCGGGGCGGCGCATTCAGGACAACCCCGGGGGAGGGGCCGCGCGTTGGTCCGGCTCTCTCATCCCTTCCCCCCCGCCATGTCAGAGACCAGGAACCAGTACGAGATGCAGGACCCGCGGGCGCAGTACCCGCGCCCGCCCTTCCCCCGCCAGCCCCAGGAGGCGCCGGGCTCCATCTTCGAGATGACCCCGAAGCCGGACCACGGCGAGCGGACCTACCGCGGCTTCGGGCGGATGGAGGGCCGCAAGGCGCTCATCACCGGCGGCGACTCGGGCATCGGCCGGGCCGCGGCCATCGCCTACGTCCGCGAGGGCGCGGCCGTCGCCATCAACTACCTGCCCGAGGAGGAGAAGGACGCCCAGTCGCTCAAGCAGCTCGTCGACGACGAGGGCGGCACGCTCGTGCTCCTGCCGGGCGACGTGACCGACGAGGCGTTCTGCGTCCAGCTGGTGGAGGACGCCGCCGAGGCGCTCGGCGGGCTCGACGTCGTGGTCATCAACGCCGGCAAGCAGGTGTCGCAGGAGAGCATCCTCGACATCACGACCGAGCAGTTCGACCAGACCTACAAGACGAACGTCTACGCGATGTTCTGGATCGCCAAGGCCGCGATCCCGAAGCTCCCCGCCGGCGGCTCGATCATCACCGTCTCGTCGATCCAGGGCGTCAAGCCGTCCGAGAACCTGCTGGACTACGCGTCGACCAAGTGGGCCATCATCGGGTTCACGAAGGCACTCGCGAAGCAGCTGGCCGAGAAGGGGATCCGCGTCAACTCGGTGGCGCCGGGCCCGTTCTGGACGGCGCTCCAGCCGTCGGGCGGGCAGCCGCAGGACGCCGTCGAGACGTTCGGGGAGGACGTGCCGCTCGGGCGCCCCGGCCAGCCGGCCGAGATCGCGCCGGTGTTCGTCTTCCTGGCGACGCAGGAGGCCGGCTACATCACCGGCGAGGTCTTCGGCGTGACCGGCGGCAACCCGACGTAGGCCGCGAACCGTCCGGCTGGCGGCGCGCGTCGCCAGCCGGGCGTCAGGCCGGGAGCATCGTCCGGCCGTAGACGACGAGGACGGCGGCCACGAGCAGCGCGGCGGGCACGGCGGTCTCCTTCCACTCGCCGCGCTCGGCGTGGGCCATCGCGGCCGCGATCATGATGCAGGCGAGACCGAGGGCGGCCCACGGCACGAGCGCGCTCATGCCGGCCAGGGGTGCGGCGACGAGGCCCAGCGCGCCGAGCACCTCCGCCACGCCGATGGCCTTGATCGTGAGCGCCCGGTACGCCTCCAGGACGGGAAACTTCGGCGTCAGGTCGGCCTTGGACTTGGTGAGGTGCATCGCGCCGGCGGCGGCGAAGGCACCGGCGAGGAGGACCTGGAGGATCCAGAGCAGGGCGTTCATCGAGGAGCGAGGAGAGCGCTCTATGGTACGAGCGTGCCGGGCCGGGGAGGCCGCCTGGCGGTGCGTGAACCTTTCGGAGACCGGGCGGGTTGGATGGGTGGGCTTCATGCCCGCTCCCCTCACTCTCCCTCTCTGTCATGGAAATCCTCGCCTGGGCCCTTTTCGGGCTCGTCGCCGGTGCTGTCGCCAAGTGGATCATGCCCGGCAATGATCCGGGCGGCTGGATCATCACCATCCTCATCGGCATCGCGGGCGCCGTCGTCGGTGGCTTCCTCGCGGGCCTCCTGGGCATCGGCGATGGCGACCAGTTCGACTTCGGGAGCTTCATCGTCGCCGTGCTCGGCTCGCTCCTGCTGCTCTGGCTCTACCGCAAGTTCGCCGCGGGCCGGGTCACGCCGTAGCCGCCGTTCTCTACCGCATCCAGCGGGCGACCCTCTCTTGGGTCGCCCGCCTTCTGTATCGACCGTGCCTCGCCTCTTCGCTCTCGCCGCCCTCGCGTTCCTCGTCGCCGCCAGCGCCTGCGACGACGAGCCGATGGACCCCGCTCAGACGGTCGACGTCTCCGAGGCCGACGTCGAGCGCTTCCGCGCCGACGTCTTCCAGCAGACCATCGCCCTCGACGCCTCGCTCGCCCGTCTCGAAGCCGAGGCGGCGGCGGCCGACTCGGCCGCGCAGGTCGCCTACGGGCCCGTCCTCGACCGGCTGCGCGCCGACCGCCGGCGCCTTCAGGTCCGGCTGGACAGCCTCAGGCCCGCGCCGCCGGTCTTCTTCGACTCGACCAAGACGGCCGTCCTGGCCCAGACGCGGCGCCTGATGG
>CAYPVZ010000526.1:0-2781 GCA_964414235.1 uncultured Rhodothermales bacterium
GGGCGCGCTCGGCGGCTATCTGCTCGCCCGGATGACGGCGGCACGCGCCGCCAGCCTGTCAGGACTCGCGCTGGCGGCGGCGCTCGGCGGACGGGTCCGGCAACTCGCCGAGGTCGTCGAAGTCGTCGAGGATGCCCGCGTCGATCCGTTCTTCGGCCTTGCCGATCTCGCCGGCCGAGGAGGATTCGAACGCCTCCAGGTCGAGCTCCGTCAGGCCGCCGATGCCGAGCGTCTCGTCGAGCGCCTCCATCGCGTGCTGCGTCTCCTCGACCTCGGACATGAGCGTGTCGAGCTGAAACGAGACCTCCTCCGGGTTCTGCATCGTCAGCGACTGCTCGTAGACGTAGCGGGTCACGTCCTCGATGGTCTCCAGCTGGGCGTCGATGATGGCGAGGTTCTCGCCGGCCTTCTTGAACCGGTCGAGCCGCTTTTCGAGGATCGCCAGACGCCGCTGCTTGATGGCGCGGACGCGCGGCGGGTCGGCCTGCATCTCGTTCTGGAGCGCCGTAATGGCGCGGACGATGTCGTTCTCGCCCGTCCGGCGCGCGAACTGGACGTAGCGCTCCTTCATCTGGAGCAGGTTGAGGTGCGCGTCGAGCAGCCCGTCGAGCTTCTTCAGGTGGGCCGTGAGGAGGCCCTGGCTGGAGTAGGGGAGCTTGGCGTAGTTGTCCTTGATCGCCTTCTCCATGTTGCGGAAGCGGACGTACCGCTTCTGGTCGTCCTTTGCCAGCGTCCGGAACACGTCGCGGTCGCGGGGCTCCTTGCGGCGCTCGTCGGCCTTGCGCGAGCGGACGACGCGGCGGTAGCGCTCGCTGCGTGGGACCGTGCCGAGGAAGAGCAACTCGGCCGCTGCGGCGAACATGAGGAGGACGTTGGCCGCGACGCCGCCCGTGAGCAGGGCCGCGACGAGGGCGAGGATCAGGAAACCCAGGTTCACCGGGCTCATGAAGGCCTCCTTCGTAAAATTGATCGACTCGTCGGGCATGAGCGGGGGCCGCCAGCGGCGCTGGCGTGGCTACTGGCCGGAGGACCGGCCGATGGTCTTGGCGCCCTTGTCCGCAGCCGGCTGGGGCTCGTCGGCGGGCGGGGTCCGGCCGATGGTCTTGGCGCCCGCGGGCGCGCTCGGCGCCGCGGAGGCGGACGCGCCCGTCTCCGCTGGCGTCCGTTCGGAGCCGCCACCCATCTGCGCCTTCATCTGGCGGACGAGGGCCTCCGCCTCGGCCTTCGCGAGGGCCTCGCGGTCGAGCTCGTTGTCGGGCCCGGTGACGGGCGCCTGGCCTTCGAGGGCGAGGTCGAGGCGGGCCTCCGAGACCGCCGCGCCGCGCATGAGCCGCTCGGTCATCTCGTCGGTCTCGGCCTCCAACTCCGGGTTGCGCATCGCGTGGAGTGCGCTCACCGTCGATGCCGTCCGCTGAGCGTCGCGGTGGGTCTGCTTGAGCTGGCGGAGCTGGCGAAGGTGGGCCTTCTCCTCGTTCTTGAGCCGTTCGAACTCTTCGGGCGTCATGACGAATGCGGGATGGGGGATCGAGGGATGAGACGCGCGAGCCGCATCCCGTGTCCCTCCTCCGGCTACTCGGTCCGCTCGCGGTCGCGCAGCGGCGCGTCGAACTCGGAGGACGCAGGCTCGTCGGGGATCTGGAGCTGCGGCGTGGGCGCGGCGACGGGCGCCGGAGGCTCGGCCATGCCCATCTCCATCTTGAACTGCTTGACGAGCTCGGCCGCCTGGATCTCCTGGGCGTCCTCCTCGATCTGCATGGCCTCGGTGTCGATGGAGTCGAGCGCCATCTCCATGCGGGCCTCGTTCTTGGCCGCCTGCTCGTTGACGCGCCGGATCATCTCGTCGTGCGTCTGGTCGACGCCGGCGACCTCGAACTGCTCCAGCGTGTCGGCGATCTTGGCCTGCCACTTGGCGCGGTCGTGGGCGCGGAGGGCTTCCTTGGCCTCGGCGATCTTCTTCTCGCGCTCGCGCATGAAGGCCTTCTTGACCTGGAGCGCCTTCTCGTAGGCCTGCTCGGCGAACTGGAGCTGCTCGCCTGTCCGCGCCTGCGCCTCCTTGGTGCCCTGGAGCTGGACGGCGTAGCGCTGCGCGATGTCGTCGCGGCCGGCCTGGATGGCGGCCTTGATCTTGGAGGTCAGCGCGGACTGCTCGGCCGTGTACCGCCGGTGCTCCTTCTGGAGAAGCATCACGTTGGCCTTCACCGTCGCGATGTTCTCATTCATCTTCGGGACCTGGTCGTTCAGCTCCCGGATGTTCTGTTCGAGGATCAGCTTCGGGTCTTCCATCGCGGAGATGGCGCCGCCGAAGAAGGACTTAACGAGTCGCGAGAATCGCTTCCACATGGGGGACGTGCGTGTCGAGTGGGCAGGCGCCGCAAGGTACGAGGGGCGCCCGGGCTTGCGTCCTACGGTGGCAGAACCGGATTGGTTGTGGGGCGAGGCTACGAGGCGGTTTCCGCGCTCGACCACCGCTCGCCGTCGAACCGGTCGAGGACGAGCGGACGGGCCTCGGGCGCGGCGTCCGCCAGCGTGAACGCGGCCCGGACCGCCTCGGCGTCGGCGCGGGACGCGTCGGAGGCGTAGATCTGGGCCAGGACGTCGCCGGCCTCGACGCGCTCGCCGGGGATCTTGTGAAGCACGAAGCCGGCCTTCGGGTCGACGTCGTCCTCTTTCTTCGCCCGCCCGGCGCCGAGGTCGACGGCCGCCAGCCCGAGCGCGAGCGGGTCGATGTCGGCTACGACGCCGGACGACTCGGCGGTCACTGTCGCGACGGGCTCACCCATG
>CAYPVZ010000527.1:0-2760 GCA_964414235.1 uncultured Rhodothermales bacterium
GCCCTAGACATCGGCGGCGCGGAACTGGCGGAGCGGCCCGGCGGCCGAGCGACCGGGGGCCGGGAAGAGCGCGCCCCGCGTGGCCGGCGCGACCGCGGGCGCTGCGCCGGACTCGGCGACAGGCACCGCCAGCGGCGCGGGCTCCGGTGCGACCGGGAGGGCGGGCGGCTCCACGTCTAGTTCCAGGTCGGGCGCGAGGCTCTCCGTTGCCTCGGCGAGGGCGTCGGCGAAGGAGACGCCGCCGCGGTCGAACGCATCGCGCGGCCAGTGGCGGAGGAGCCGTGCCCCGTCCCCCCCGACGCTCAGCAGCAGGACCTCGGCGCCGCAGGCCACGAGGCGCAGCGACTGGCCCGGCCCGAGCGGATGCGTCTCGATCACGTCGAGCGTCGCCTCGGCCTTCGACGCCGCGCTCGGGCGGCGCCGGTGGAGCACGAGCGCCGCGCCGCCGCCGGCCGCCAGCAGAAGAACAGCCAGCATGCGCCCGCCCGTCCAGCCCGTCGATCGCGGCGAGGCGGAAACCTCTTCCGTCGCGCCCTGCACGTCGTGCCGGCTGGCGATGGTCGAGGCGGAGGTCGCCTGGCCGGGACCGAACACCTTGCCCAGGACCAGCAGGACCACCAGGAGGACGGTCAGAAGGCCCGCACGGCGCAACGGGGCGCGGTCGAGCGGAAGCGCGTCGAGGCGATCACGGAAGCTGGGGGAAACAGGCATCGAAGAGCGGACGGTCACGACGGCCTCTCTTGCCAACACGATGCCGCCCGTCGGCTCTGTCTCAAACGGAACGCGGCCGAGCTCCGAAGAGCCCGGCCGCGCAGATCGAGAGGAGGAGCGCTCAGGCGCCGCCCATCACTTCCTGAATTCGGACGCCGAACTGGCCGTCCACGACGACGGCCTCGCCGGTCGCGATGCGCCGGCCGTTGGCGTAGACCACGAGCGGCTCGCCCGCCAGCGCGTCGCGCTCGACGACGCTGCCGACGTCCAGCCGGGCGACCTCGCCCAGCGACAGGCGCCGACGGCCCAGCTCCACCGTCACGTCGATCTCGACATCCGCCAGAAAGGCCAGCGCGGAGCCCGGCGGCGGGCCCATCGCCGACGGACTGGCGACGCCGGAGAAGTCGGGGAGGGCGTCCGGAGCCATCGGGTGCTCGGCGGTCGAAGGGGCGGTCGTCATCAGTCGGTGGGAGGTTCGGGCGGGGTGAGGACCTGGAGCGCGAGGTGGGTGCCGCGCGTCCCGGCGCGGGCGTTGAAGCGGAGGCGATCGCCGATCCAGACCGGTACGGGTGCATCGGGCGCCCGGCCGAGCGGGATCACGTCGCCGGTCACCAGTCGCAGAATCGACCCGACGGAGAGCCGGGCCCGGCCGATCTCGGCGCGAAGGTCGAGAAGGACGTCGCCGACGCGGTCGACGCCGGCCTGGGGGACGTTGGCCGCGGGCGCCGGGGCGGAGCCGAGCAGCAGGCGGAGCGTGGTGGCGGGATAGATGAACGAGACGACGGCCGAGCCGCCACCGACGCGGACGTCGAGGTCGGCCACGACGACGGACGCCTCGGGTGGTGCCAGCGCGAGGGCATCGGGGTCGGCCGTGAACCGCTCCGGCGTGGGTGGCACGGTCTCCCACGCCTCCGCGAAGGCGACCCCGAGAAGCGGGAGCCAGTGGCGCTCGACGACGGCCCGCTCCAGGTCGGAGAGCGCGCGGCCGTCGTCGGCGAGCGGGTCGGTCCCGCCGAGCTGGCGCTCGACGAGGTACAGCGCGAGAGCTGGCGCCATGTCGATGGCGACGGAGGGGCCGCCAGGACCCAGCGCTCCCACGAACAAAGCCGCCGGTCGCGCCCGGCTCTGCTCCACGTCGACCGCCAGCACCTCCGCGACGGCCGTGCAGCGGACCGCGACGGCCTCGCCGAGCGCCTCGCCGACGATCTCGCCGATCCGGTCGGACAGCCCGGCATGGACGGCCTCGGCCGCCCGGAGCTGGCGGTCCGAAACCGAGCGTGGGCGGGCGAAATCGTAGCGCGGGGCCTCGGCCGGATGCGCGCGGATGATGGGGTCGAGGTCGGGAGTCGCCATGGGTCTGGGGGACACGAGCCCTCCGGCAAGGACCGGGCCAGACGCGCGGCGGCGGTCCGCCTCGCCTACTGCAGCACGTACTGGGTGAAGTAGACCCGCGTGACCGGCCCGTCCTTGCCCAGCATCCGGTTGAGCCGGGCGAGGAGTTCCGCCTTGAGCGCGTCCCGCTGCGTGATGTCACCGAGCACCTCGACCGGCTGCGCGCTCATGAGGTCGATGATGGCGTCGACGGCGGCCGGGCGGAGCTCGTCGATCCGCGTGAGCGTCTTGGCCTCTTCGGCCTCGATGCCCACCTTGATCATGAGGTAGCGGCGCCCGTCGGTCCCGCGCGGGTTCACGACGATGCCGTCGAGCTCCGTGAACTGGCCGAACTCAGCGGGCGGCGGCGCCGTCGAGTCGGTCACGGCCGGACCGACGCCGAGCGTCTGGCGGAGCGCCTCGGACTGCGTGACGGCCCCGGCCCCGACGCTGCCGATGAGCAGGGCGACGACGGGGACGAGCCAGAGCTTCCGCTTCTTGGGGGCGTCGGGAATCGGCGTCTCAGCGGGCATGGGGAGAGGGGGGGGAGGTGGGGCCGGCGACGGGGTCGTCGGCGCGGGTGCGGAAGAGGACGGTGATGCGGCGGTTGAGCGCGCGGCCCTTCGGCGAGTGGGGGGGCCCGCGCGGCCGGAACTCGCGGTTGCCCACCGCGGGTGA
>CAYPVZ010000528.1:0-2756 GCA_964414235.1 uncultured Rhodothermales bacterium
GCCCGATCGGGCGTTCCGTCGCCGGGGAGGACGAGCGCGCGGACGTGGGACCCCTGGGCGGCGAGGACGCGGGCCACGACCAGTCCGTCACCCCCGTTATTGCCAGTCCCGACGAGCACGACGACGTCGCGATCCGCGACGGGCCAGCGCCGGGCGATCTCCGCGGCGGCGGCCCGCCCGGCGGCCTCCATCAGCACGCGACCCGGGACAGCCCAGTCGTGGATCGTCGCGTGGTCGGCCGCGCGCATGGCGTCGGCGGAGAGGACAGGATCCAGCGAACTCATAGCGTGATGGGGTCGATCTCGGTCTCCCAGCGGGCGCGGACCTGGACGGGCTGGGGGATCAGAACGAGGGGCTCGGGGGCGACGTAGGGGGCGAGCGAGCCGCCCGACCAGCGGCCGTCACCGTCGAGGTCCGCCCAGACGCGGAGCGTATGCGGTCCGGGCAGGAGCCCGTCGACCCTGAAGGTGCCCTCTGCATCCGCGCGGACGACGATGGGCGGACCGGCCTGGGGCCGGACCTCGACGAAGATCGGCCCGGTCCCGTCGACGCGCCCGATCAAGGAACCGGTTTCGCGCGCATCGGGCACGGCGAAGCGCTGCGTGGAGGTCGAGTCCCGAACGCGCACCGAGAGGGCGAAGCGGGTCGGAAGCGCGGTGGACGAGTCCGGCGCGAAGGTCACTCCGTCCGACGTGACGAACGCGCCCGGCTGGCGGTCGCCGTCGACGAGGATTGCCAGCGAGGCGAGGACCGAGGCCGGGGGGGGGGAGGTAAACCGGACGCCGGGGCGCGAGCCCGGCGGCAACGTGACGGCGCTATCGGGCGCGGCCGATGGGACGAAGGCCGAAAACCGGGCCTGGACGGTATCGGCGCGAGTGGGCGGGGTGAACGCGAGCGCGAACGGCCTCGGGCCGAGGCCCGCCGAATCGGCCACGACGAACAGCGTGTCGATCGCCGCATAGGTGAGGCGGTGAACGGTTGCCGGCAGGGGAGCCGCGGCCTCGAACAGGACCTCGAACGGCGCATCGGTCGGCTGGTAGGGCGTGACGTCGACGGCGCGTCCGCTGGCCGAATCGGCGAGGGCCCAGGCGCTGGCGGACGCCGCCGCCAGCTGGACGGGCTCGGCGAACCGGACGGCGAACCGCCGATCCGAGAGCGTCCGGACGCGCTGCGGTTCGGGTGGGATTGTGTCCCGAGTCGTGACCCAGAACGGCGCGGGCTCGGGCGTCGCCGCCGAGTCGGCCGTCGCGAGGAGGGCGCGGCGCGGCGGGGCCGCAAACCGCTCGGTGGCGTCCGCGCGGCCGTTCCGGTTGCGGTCCGCGACGGCGACGACGGCGTACGGGCCGGGTCGGAGATACTCCAGGCGGAACGTCCCCTCGGCGCCCGTTTCCGTGCGGTAGTCCGGCACGGCCGTGCGTGGATCGGGCATCGCCGTCGAATCCGGGAGGGCGTAGGCCCAGACGGCGAGGCCGCCGACGCCGCGGCCCGTCCCGGGCTGGCGGACGACGCCCGCGATGCGCCCCTGGTCGATGGCGTCGCCGGTCGTGAAGGCGACCGCGATCGGCTGGCGGAGCGCCACGTTGTGCTGGTCCCGCAGCCCGGTGCCGATGGTCACGACGTAGGTCGTCGAGTCGCGGAGAGTGGGGAGGGTGACCTCGATCTGGCGGGCGCGAACGCGGACGTCGGGGGCTGCGTCGCCGGTCGGCGTCACGGTGACCGCCGTCGCGGCGGTCGTCGCCAGTCGCTCCGAGAACGTCAGCGTGAGCGTCCGCGAGGTTACGCGCGTGGCACCGGCGGCCGGATCGGCGGAGACGAGCGACGGCGGGGTCGTGTCGACGGGCCCGCCGGTCGGGGCGATGGGCGTGGCGCAGCCGGCGGCCAGGAGCAGGGCGACGAGGGCGAGCCGCATGCCGTCCGGGAAGCGGCCGGCGCGTGCGGGGTTCCGCAGGGGCATGGGCTAATCGCCGGCCAGCAGCGAGTGGAGGCGCCAGCCGTCGCCGTCGTCCCAGAACGTGGCGCGGTAGCCGACCGGGCTGAGCGCGAGCGAGTCGGCCACGACCGCCTGGCGGCCGTCGGGGAGGGCCACGGGCCGCCAGCCTCCGTGCGGCGCGCTGGTCGTCGCCACGGCCGTCTCGGTGAGCGTCGCCAGCACGGCGCCGCCGGGGGCGTCGTAGGCGGGGACCTCGCGCCCGAGGATGGCGACGTGCACGGACGGATCGAGGTCCTCGTGGGGCCAGAGCGCGGCGATCCAGGGGACCGTCACGGCCCCGTCCTCGTCGACGCTGCCGCCGTTCAGGATCGACGAGAGGGTGGACCAGGCCGAGCGGCCGGCGGGGGGCTCGTCCTCGAACCAGAGCGCGCGGAGGCCGTCGGGACCGCCGGGCGCGTCGTCGTACGAGAGCCGCGCGTCGCTGGCGGTGAGCGCCAGCAGCGCCGCCCCCCGTGCGCCGGAGGAATCGCCGTGGCGGGCGACGTGCAGGGTGGGCGGGCGGGCGGTGCCCAGCTTCTGCCCGTCGAGGCTGGCGGTGAGGCGGTCCACGATACCCGGCATGTTTGACAGGCCCCCGCCCAGCACGATCACCTCGGGGTCCAGCGTGATCTGGATCGCGTAGAGCAGGTCGCCCGCGAGATCGGCCCAGATCGCCAGCACCTCCTCCGCCTCTTCATCGCCCTGGGCGAGCAGCGCGGGCGCCTCGATCCGCCGGCCGGTCTTCCACTCGGCGAGATTGGCGAGGCCGGTGCCGGACACGTAGCGC
>CAYPVZ010000529.1:0-2754 GCA_964414235.1 uncultured Rhodothermales bacterium
CCCGACGCCCATCGTGATGGCCTCGCGGGGGACGTACTTCTCCTCGAAGAAGTCCGAGGCGGCGTCTTTCCGCGTAATCTCGTCGAGGACGATGAGCCGCGTCCGGTCCTCGGGCGTCGAACCGGGCTCGTTGAAACCGATGTGACCGCTGCGGCCGATGCCGAGGAGGATCAGGTCGATCCCGCCCGCCCGGGCGATGAGCCGCTCGTACTCGGCGGCATGCGCCTCGATCTCGTCCTCCGCCAGGTCCCCGCGCGGGATGTGGATCTGCGCATCCGGGACATTGACGTGATCGAAGAAGTTCTCCCGCATGAACCGGTGATAGCTCTGGAGGCCATCCGGCTTCATCGGGACGTACTCGTCGATATTGAACGTGACGACGTTCGAGAAATCAAGACCATCCTGGCGATGCATCCGAACGAGCTCCTGGTAGACGCCGATGGGCGTCGAGCCGGTCGGGAGGCCGAGCACAGCGACGTCGCCAGCGGCCTGCTTGGCCTCGATCAGCGTTCGAACCTGGCGGGCCGCCTGCCGCGCCAGCTCTCCGGGCTCGTCGAAGATGAGAACGGGGATACGCTCGACACCGTGCGCACGCCAGGGCTGACGGGTGAACGATTCGGAATGGGCACGCGATGCCGTGCCGACGAAGGGAGACATGGTCTGGGAAGCCCCGCGTGCTAGACGCTCCCGGCCGGGCCGGGAGGCCCCACTCTGGGGAGCGCACGCACCGTGCAGCGGGCTCGTTGAGAATGGAGCCCTCAGTCTAACGCCCTCCTACCGGCGCGACCTGTTTTTTTTAGGTCCGGTTCGTTTGCCTTGCCGAAAGGCGTTGGCCGACCGACACCGGGCCGACTGGCCGTAGCCTACACCCTGCCCTTCTGCCCTCGCCGATGCCTCTCCGTTTCGCCGCCCTCGCCACTGCTCTCCTCCTCCTCATTGCCGGCTGCCGCACCACGGCGCCCCCCGTCGAGCCTCCACCCATTGATGCAGCGGCGCAGAACGCGCGTGGCATGACGGCGCTCGCCGCGTTCCTGGCGCGCTGCCAGACGGGCGGCTGCGCGCTCCCGATCAGCCGGGGCGTCGAGGTGGACACGGTCGTGATGGAGCGCGGCACGGTCGTCGTCCGGTTCTCGCGCGACCTCGGCGACCCGCCGGTGCGGCCCGCCAGCTCGGCGGCGTTCGAGCAGCAGGTGGCCGAGGCGCTGCGCCCGGTCTTCCCGCGCCAGACGGTCCGCGTCGAGACGCGCGACGACGCGCTGGCGGCGCTCGTGCCCAACTTCGCACGGCCCGCGAGCGAGCGCGACGCCAGCCGCGTGTTCGACCCCGAAGACGCCAGCCCGCCCCTCACCCGCCCCGCCGAGGACGACCGCCAGCCGAGCGCGGGTCTCACCGGCCGCCACCTCGCGCTCTGGCCCAGCCACGGCTGGCTCTACAACGCGCAGAACGACGCATGGGGCTGGCAGCGCGCCCGCCTCTTCACGACCATCGAGGACCGCTTGACCGTCGCCTTTGTGACGCGCGAGTTGGCGCCGATGCTGGAGCGAGCCGGCGCGGTGGTCCTCCTGCCCCGCGAGCGCGACGTCCACGCCCGCGAGGTCATCGTCGACGACGGCGGGACGGGCTACGCCGAGGCCGGACGCTGGAGCGCTGGGCCGACAGGCTTTGCGCGGCGCGCCAGCTACGGCGACGGCGAGAACCCGTTCGCGCTCGGCACCACGCGCGAGGCGCCCGGCGGCACGCGCGACTTGCGCTCCGCGACGTGGACGCCCGACCTGCCCGAGGCCGGGAGCTACGCCGTCCACGTGAGCTACGCCGCCGGCGCCGACCGTTCGACCGACGTCCGGTACACGGTCCGCCATGCGGGCGGAACGACCGACGTCCTCGTCAACCAGACCATGGGCGGCGGGACGTGGGTTTACCTCGGCACGTTCGAGTTCGCGGCCGGGACGAGCGGATCGGTCACGCTCACCGCCGGCAACGACGGAAACGTCTCGGCCGACGCTGTCCGCTTCGGGGGCGGGCGCGGCATCGTCCGCCGGGGCGGCGAGACGAGCGGGAAAGCACGCTGGCAGGAGGGCGCCCGCTACTACGAGCAGTTCGCCGGCGCCCCGGCCTCCGTCTACAACATCACCGGCCAGCCGGACCAGGACTACGTCGACGACTACCGCAGCCGGGCGGAGTGGGCCAACTGGCTGCGCGGCGCGCCCTTCGGCCCGACCGACGACCCCGACGCGCCCGGCCTCGGCATCCCCGTCGACGCTGTGCTCGCCTGGCACACCGACGCCGGCATCGCCCGGAACGGCATCATCGGCACGCTCGCCATCTACCGCGTGCCCGGCATGAACACGGCGCGGACCGTGACGCCCGACATCATCGTGCTCAGTACGGCCCCGGACCCGCGCACCCTGCAGCCGCAGCTCGAGGCGGCCAAGGCCGCCGGCATCCCGGTGCTGGTCACGCACTTCTCCGACGACTCCTCGCCGGTCCCGCCGGCCTGCGAGGGCTGCGCCGCGGGGGTGACCGCCCTGGTCACCGCCCCGTTCAACGTCGCGGGCAAGGCGGCCGCGGACTGGATCATCGCCGACTCCAAGGCCAACGCGAACGTCCTGCTCATCGGCGGCGCCGACGTGCTCCCGAGCCCGGCGACGCTCGACACCATCAGCAAGGAGTTCGCCGCGGAGTGCCCGGCGTGCAAGGTGACGGTCAAGAACATCCCGGTGTCGGACTGGAACACCAAGACCCAGAGCGAGATCC
>CAYPVZ010000530.1:0-2746 GCA_964414235.1 uncultured Rhodothermales bacterium
CCCCTACACCGCGCGCAGCGGGGAGGTACGAACCCCGCCGAAGATTTTCCTGGCGGCGACGAGCCGGCCTCCCACGGCGCGGCGGCCGCGCCGCCAGCGCAGCTCACCTACGCCCCGCCGCACCTCACCGAGCGCGACGGCCGTTTGGATGCGGGGCCTCTACGACCGCCCGCAAACTGAACGCCCTACCCGGAACCGGGCCGGTTAGTCGCGCCCCCCGAGGCGGACGAGGTCCGCCAGCGCGCGGCCGACGTCGGCATTGACGTGGCGCCCGCGGAACCGCTCGGCGCCCGGCCCGAAGGCGTAGAGCCCGACGTCGACCGCCGTGTGGCCCGTCGTCGTCCACGCGATGTGGGCCGGCTCGGACTCCAGGTCGCGGACGAGCGCCCGGAACGCGTTCAGGTCCCTGGCGGCCGCGGCGCCCCGGAGCGCCTCCGCGGCGCCGTCCGGCAGCCCGTCGAGCCCGAGCGACTGGCGGACGACCTCGGCGGCGTCCTCACCGGCCCCGAGGCGGTCGATCATGGCCTCGAACGAGGCCGTCACGGCGAGCAGCGGCGCCGGATCCCAGGCGTAGATGCCATCGCGGCCGAGCGTGAGGCCGCCCGTCTCGTGGTCGGCCGTCGAGACGACGAGCGTGCTGCCGTCGGCCTCGGCCCAGGCGAGGACGGCGGCGACGGCGGCGTCGTAGGCGAGGACGTCGCCGAGCGTCCCGGCCGGGTCGTTCTGGTGCGCGGCGTGGTCCACTCGCGAGCCCTCGATCATCAGGAAGAAGCCGTTCTCGCGGCCGTCTTCGGAGGTTGAGAGCAGCTCCAGCGCGCGCGTCGCCAGCTCGGCCAGCGACGGCTGGTCGGTCGACGCGCGGTCGATCTCGTAGGCGAGGTGGTTGTCGGCGAGGAGCGCGGCTGCGGGGAGGCCGTCGATGGCGTCGTAGCCCGCACGATCCGTCGCGACAGTCCAGCCGCTCTGGCGCATGTACGGGAGCAGGTCCGTCGCCACTGCGAACTCCATGTCGACGCCCTCGAACTCGCGCAGGCCGCCGCCGAACAGGAGGTCGACCGACGAGCCGCCGAGCTGTCGGGCGATGGCGGTCTCATCGGCGCGATCGGTGACGTGGGCCGCGAACGAGGCCGGCGTGGCGTGCGTGATCCGGCTGGTCGCGACGAGGCCGGTCGCCATGCCCCGTGCCTCGGCGAGCTCCAGCACGGTCTGGCACGGCGCCCCGTCGGCGTCGACGCCGATGGCGCCGTTGTAGCTCTTGAGGCCGCAGGAGTAGGACGTCGCGCCGGCCGCCGAGTCGGTCACGCGGCTGTCCGAGGACGACGTCTCGACCGAGCCGACGAGGATGCGGTTGAGCGCGAGCGGACGCTCGCTCGCGCCGGCGCCCATCGTCGCCGCCGCCGGACCAAACCCGTCGGCGATCATGAGGATGACGTTCTTCGGGCGGGCGGGCGCCGTCGACGTCGTGGCGGTCTGGGCGGTCGAGCAGCCGCTGGCGGCGGCGGCCAGCAGGGCGAGGGCGAAGGAGAAGCGCATGGGGGGGCGGGCACGAGCGGCGGGGGCGGAAGCCTACGCACACGTCCGGCCCGCTGTCGAATGCTCCGGTTACGCCGGGCGTCTTCGCCCGGAATCCGAGGCCGACCGCGGGACCCCGCCGCCGGGGCCGGGTATCCTGCCCCGCTGGCGAGCGTCGCCAGCGGGCCCGCCGAACGGCTGCACGGCTCGGGCGTAGGCCCGCTCCCCCTTCCCCACCTCCCTCAGACATGAAGCTCACCGTCGTAGGCGCGGGCAACGTCGGCGCGACCGTCGCCGAGTGCGTCGCGCGCATGGACATCGTCCAGAACATCGCCCTCATCGACATCAACGAGGGCGTGGCGAAGGGCAAGGCCCTCGACCTCATGGAGGCCGCGCCCATCCACGGGTTCGACACCGTCATCGAGGGCGGGGCTGACTACGGGATCTCCGAGGGCTCCGACGTCACCGTCATCACGGCTGGCCTGCCGCGCAAGCCCGGCATGAGCCGCGACGACCTGCTCAAGGTCAACTCCGACATCGTCTCGTCGGTGACCCGCCAGGTCGTCGAGAAGAGCCCGGACACGATCCTCATCGTCGTCTCCAACCCGCTCGACGTCATGACCTACGTGGCGTACATGGAGTCGGGCTTCCCGTCGAGCCGCGTCATGGGCATGGCCGGCGTGCTCGACACGGCGCGCTACCGGGCCTTCCTCAAGATGGAGCTCGGCGTGTCCGTCCGCGACATCAGCGCCATGCTCCTCGGCGGCCACGGCGACACCATGACGCCGCTGCCGCGCTACACCTTCGTCGGCACGCAGGCCGTGACCGAGATGATCGACGAGGCCCGCCTCGACGAGATCATCGAGCGGACCAAGAAGGGCGGCGGCGAGATCGTCGGCCTCATGGGCACCAGCGCGTGGTACGCGCCCGGCGCCGGCGCGGCCGAGATGGTCGAGGCCATCGTCAAGGACTCGAACCGCGTGCTCCCGGCCGCCGCCTGGGTCACCGGCCAGTACGGCCTGGAGGACCTCTTCATCGGCGTCCCGGTGAAGCTGGGCACCGGCGGCATCAAGGAGATCGTCGAGCTGCCGCTCAACGAGAAGGAGGCCTCCGACATGCAGGCCTCGGGCGCCGCCGTCCGCGAGGTCATCGACGCCTACAAGAACCTCCCGAAGGACGAGGCCTAGGCCCCGTCACGTAAGTCCTCGCTTGATCCAGTCGAGCGTCGCGGCCA
>CAYPVZ010000531.1:0-1825 GCA_964414235.1 uncultured Rhodothermales bacterium
GCGCGGGACGGCGCTCTACCAGGCCGGCCGCACGGACGAGGCCGCCCGCGCCTGGGCCGACGCCGTCGCCGTCGCGCCGGGCGAGGACCAGACCTACCGGATGGTCGCGACCGAGATCGGCGGGCTCCGGCTCTTCGCGGAGGCCGCCGCGGTCTTCGAGCAGGGCCGCGAGCGCCTCGGCGACGACGACCTGTTCCTCCTGGAGCGCGCCCACCTCTACGGCCTCGCCGCCGACTACCCGCGCTCGGTCGCGCTCTACCTCCGCCTCGTCGCCCAGAACGCCGAGTACCTGCCGACCGTCCGCGCGCGGCTCACGCAGATGATGGCGAACGAGGGCGCCGCGCCGGCCTTCGCCGAGGCCATCGACCGCGCCACGGCGCTGAGCCCGCTCGACCGGAGCCTGCGCGAGCTCCAGGCCTGGCTGGCCCTGGAGCGCCGCGACTACGACGGCGCGCTCGACGCCATCCGCGCGCTCGACCGGCTGGCGCGCGAGCAGGGCGAGACGCTCGTCGTCTTCGCCGAGCAGGCCGCCGCGGCCGGCGCCACCGAGGTCGCCCGCCGCGCGCTCGCCGAGGTCCTGGAGCGCCACCCCGACGGCCCGTCCGCCCCGCTGGCGCTGCTCGCCAGCGCGCGGCTGGACCGGCTCGCCGCGCAGGAAGCCCATGAGCGAGCGCCCGGCCCCACGCCCCACGCCGACGCCGCCCGCGACGCCTACACCGCCTACCTCGACCGCTTCCCGATGGCGGAGCCCGCCCCGGGCGCGGCCCTGGCCCTCGCCGAGTTGCTCCTCGACGTCTACCGCGACTTCGACGGGGCCGAGGCGCGCTTCCAGCAGGCCGCGGCCGGCCGCGACAACGGCATCGCGGCGCGGGCCCGCCTCGCGCTCGGCGAGACCGCCCTCCGCCGCGGCGACCTCGACACGGCCCGCCAGCGGTTCGCGGACGTCGACGAGACGATCCGCATCGGGCCGCTGGCCGAGCAGGCGCGCTACGAGCTGGCGCTTCTCGACTTCTACGAGGGGTTCATGTACTCGGCCCTCGCCCGCGCCGAGGCGCTCGACGAGAACACGGCCGCGGAGGCCGCCAACGACGCGATCTCGCTCCGCGTCACGCTCAACGAGACGCTCGACCCGGACGCGATGCCCGGCCCCGACGTCGACCGCTCGGGCGACCCGCTCCACGTCTACGCCCGCGCCGCGCTCCGCCAGCGCCGCGGCCTCTTCGACGAGGCCCTGACCACGCTCGACTCGCTCGACGCGGCGCTCGACGGCCGGATCAGCGAGCTGGGCGACGAGTCGCTCTACCTCCGCGCGACGCTCCTCGCCGAGACCGGCCAGCCTGCCGACGCCGTCGCCACGCTCGACCGGCTCATCGAGGCCTACCCGCTCTCGTTCTTCCTGGACCGCGCGCTCCGCCTCCAGGCGCGGGCCTACGAGCAGGACCTCGGCGATCCGGCCGAGGCCGCCCGGCGGTGGGACCAGCTCCTCGAACGGTTCCCCGGGTCCCCGCTCGCCCCCGAGGCCCGCGCCGAGCTCCGCCGCCTTCGCTCGTCGGTCTAACCCCATGCGCTTCGCCCTCCTCGCCCTTCTCCTCGGCCCGCTGGCGGCGTCCGCGCAGGACGTCCTGATCCCGATGGACGACGTCCAGGCCGACCACCTCCGGGCCTACGGCGCCGTCTACTGGGCCCTCGACGAGGGCCTCGACGTGGACTGGCTGCTGAACGTCCGCGGCGGCTCGTTCGTCGCCCCGGCCGACGCCGGGCTGCTGACGGAGCTCCGGATGCGCGGCGTCACCTACGAGTCGGTCGACGGCGCGGCGCAGGGCGG
>CAYPVZ010000531.1:1835-2746 GCA_964414235.1 uncultured Rhodothermales bacterium
TCGGTGGTCCGGCTGGAGAAGGCGCCCAAGATCGCCGTCTACGCGCCCGACCAGACGCTGCCCTGGGACGACGCCGTGCTCCTGGCGCTGACCTACGCCGAGATCCCGTACGAGCAGATCTACGACGCCGACGTCCTCGCCGGCCGGCTCTCGGAGTTCGACTGGCTCCACCTCCACCACGAGGACTTCTCGGGCCAGTACGGCAAGTTCTACTCGGCCTACCACACCCAGCCGTGGTACCAGGAGCAGCAGCGCGAGGCCGAGGCGTCCGCGCGGACGCTCGGCTTCGGCAAGGTGAGCGCGCTCAAGCTGGCGGTCGCCCAGACCATCCGCCAGTACGTCGTCCAGGGCGGCTTCCTGTTCGCCATGTGCTCCGGGGCCGACACGCTCGACCTCGCCCTCGCCGCCGCCGGCCTCGACATCGTCCCGGCCGAGATGGACGGCGACGGGACGACGCCGGGCGCGGCCGACCTCCTCGACTTCTCGCAGACGCTGGCCTTCGAGAACTTCCGCCCGATCCTCGACCCGATGGCCTACGAGCACGCCGACATCGACGCCGCGCCGCCGCAGGCCCTGCGGAACCCGCTGACCGACTACTTCACCCTGTTCGAGTTCTCGGCCCGCTGGGACCCCGTCCCGACCATGCTCACGCAGGACCACGTCGCGTCCGTGCGCGGCTTCATGGGCCAGACGTCGGCGTTCCGGGCCGACGCGATCAAGCCGGGCGTCGTGGTGCTGGGCGAGAGCCCGGCGACGGGCGCCGTCCGCTACCTCTACGGGCCGGCCGGGCAGGGCTTCTTCGCCTTCTACGGCGGCCACGACCCGGAGGACTACCAGCACTTCGTCGGCGACCCGCCGACGGACCTCGCGCTCCACCGCAACTCGCCCGGCTACCGGCTCATCCTCAACAA
>CAYPVZ010000532.1:0-2742 GCA_964414235.1 uncultured Rhodothermales bacterium
GAACTGGGACGCGACGAGGGGCCGCGCGCGGTCGTCCTCGTCGCGGTACTGTCGCTCGTTGAGCGCGACGCCGACGTGGAAGGCGTCGGCGTAGGCCGACCGGAGCGTCGTCGGCTCGGCCGGCGACGCGGGCGCGTGCTCGACCTCGGTCGTCGAGGCGCAGCCGGCGATGAGGGCCACGAGCACGAGAGAGGGGAAGAGTCGCAGCATCTCAGGAGAGGTTGGTGGGGTCGACCACGAGGCTAGCCGCCGGCTGCTGGCGACGCGCCGCCAGTTCGGCGTCCATCCGGTCGTTGAGCGCCTTCGAGATCGGGTAGAACAGCATGCAGAGCGCGCCGAGCGCGAACGGAATGCCCGAGTAGATCGAGGCCGAGAGCCGGATGCCCTGGAGCACCTCCGCCGTCGGCGCGACCGCCGCGTCGTAGCCGTAGGCGGCCAGGATCCAGCCGGCGAACGCGCCGCCGAGCCCGAGCCCGGCCTTGAGCGCGAAGATGATCCCGGCGTAGACCGTGCCCGTCGCGCGGCGGTGGTTCTTCCACTCCGAGAAGTCGGCCGTGTCGGCGATCATGGCCCAGAGGAGTGGGATCGTGGGGCCGTAGAAGAGGCTGCCGAGGACGGCGAACACGAACATCATCGTCGTGTCCGTCGGGTCGAGCGCGTAGAACAGGAGCTGGATGAGCGCCGCGCCCGCCAGCCCGACGGTGAACACGAGCTTCTTGCCGAACCGGTCCGCCAGCGGCTTCGCGGCGAGCACGCCGAGGATGTTGACCAGCGTGCCCGTCATGTTGAACAGGCTGAACCCGACGGCCGTCGGGTCGTCACCCGGGGTCAGGATGAGGCCGAACGTGTCGAGGATCCGCCCGCCGAGCCCGAGTACGCCGTCGGTCGAGACGAGGCCGAACGAGCGGACGAGGTCGCCGAGCGCGGCCGAGTCGACGTAGTACGTGAAGTAGTAGTAGTACGACGAGCCGCGGAGCGAGAGCATGATGAACACGAACAGCGTCATCGCGAACATGGCCACCCACGGCCGGTTGGCCCGGAGATCGCGGAGGTCCTGCTTCGGGTCCGACGTCTGCTCCGGCGGCGGCACGACGCGCTCGCGGACGCTGACGAACGTGATCACGAAGAAGACCATCGCGATCACGGCGTAGATGCCGATCGTGATGGACCACCCGAGCGGCTCGTCGACCGTCCCGTCCGGCTGCGCGCCGAACTTGTTCACCAGCGGCAGCGTGAGGCCCTGGACTACGAACGTGGCCACCATCGCCGCGAAGAACCGGTACGACGACAGGCTGGTCCGCTCGCCCGAGTCGGCCGTCATGACGCCGTTGAGGGCCGAGTACGGCACGTTGTTCATCGTGTACGCCATCATCAGGAGGGCGTACGTGGCGATGGCGTAGATCAGCCGGCCCGTGTCGCTGAAGTCGGGGACGGTGAAGGCCAGCCAGAACAGGCCGCCGAACGGGATCGCGCTCCACAGGAGCCACGGCCTGAACTTCCCCCAGCGCGTGTTCGTCCGGTCCGCGATGATCCCCATGATGGGGTCGGTGATGGCGTCCGAGAAGCGGACGAGCAGGAGCATCGTCCCGAGCGCCACCGCGCTGATCCCCATCACGTCCGTGTAAAACCCGGCCTGGAAGATGATGAGGAGCTGGAAGACGAAGTTGGCCGAGGCGTCGCTCAGGCTGTAACCGGCCTTCTCGCGGAACGAGAGCGTAACGTGGGCTGGATCGGCCGAGACGGTGACGGGGGTGGCGGTCATGCGGGGGGGATCAGGAGAGGACGCGGAGCGCGACCGTCTGGAGGTCCGCATCGCGCGAAGAAGTGCCGACCAGGAGGTCGAAGTCGCCGGGTTCGACCCCGTACGTTTTGTCGATCCGCCAGAAGGCGAGGGCGTCGGGCGTGACGGGGATCTCGACCGTCTGCGTCTCGCCCGGGCCGAGCGTGACTTTGGCGATCCCCTTGAGCTCCTTGACCGGCCGCGTGACCGACGAGACGACGTCGCGGACGTAGAGCTGGACCGTCTCCGTCCCAGCGCGCCCGCCGGTGTTCGTGACGTCGGCGAAGACGCGCGTCGAGCCATCGGCCGCGATCTCCGCATCCTCGACACGGACGTTCCCGACGGCAAACGTCGTGTAGCTCAGCCCGAAGCCGAACGGGAACAGCGGCTCGACGGTGTCGAACAGGAAGCCGCGCCGGGCGGACGGCTTGTGGTTGTAGAACGCCGGGAGGTGGCCGGCCGAGCGGGGGACCGTGATGGGCAGCTTGCCCTGCGGGGCCACGTCGCCGAAGAGGACCGAGGCCACAGCCCGCCCGGCCTCCTGGCCGAGGTAGAAGCACTCGCAGAGGGCCGGAACCGCTTCCGCGATTCGACGCACGGCGAGCGGTCGCCCGTTAAACAACAGCACCACGACGGGCTTGCCCGTCTTGAGCATGGCCTCGACCAGTTCGTCCTGAAGGCCGACGAGGTCGAGGCTCGTCCGGTCGCCCATGTGGTTGCGGGCCCACGCCTCGCGCGACGTCTGCTCGTTGCCGCCCAGCGCCAGCACGATCACGTCAGCACCGCGAGCGACCTCGACGGCTTCCGCGATCAGCTGGCGGTCCTCGTCGGGGTCCGGAAGGGAGACCTCGTCGAGGTTCCACGCCCCGCCGACCGTGATCCGGCAGCCCTCGGCATAGACTACCTCTGCCGCGTCGCCGACGCGCTGGCGGATGCCGTCGAGCACCGACACGTCGACCGGC
>CAYPVZ010000533.1:0-1474 GCA_964414235.1 uncultured Rhodothermales bacterium
TTTCTCGCGCTCGGCGACGACGTCCGCGCGGCCGAGGTCTGGCTGGACGGCCAGCCTGTCGCGGCCACGCCGGTCGACTCGCTTCGCGTGCCTGCTCTCTGGCGCGTCGCCACGACGACGCCCGCGCTCGACGGCGACGCGATCCCGTACGAGGCCGAGGACGGCGTCGGCGCGCCGCGCGGACTCCGGTTCGCCGTGACGCTGCCGACGGGCCAGCACACGATCCGCGTGCGCTACCGCGTGCGGCCAGGATCGTACGACGAGGGGACGCACCCGAACCGGGTCTGGCAGCTCGCCTACAGCCTCGCGCCGG
The DNA here is from genome assembly GCA_964414235.1 of uncultured Rhodothermales bacterium. Lineage (GTDB taxonomy): Bacteria > Bacteroidota > Rhodothermia > Rhodothermales > Rubricoccaceae > Rubrivirga. The sequence continues at coordinate 314 of CAYPVZ010000533.1, forward strand.
CCCGCCTCTGGGCCGGCTTCGGCCAGCTCGACGTGGCCGTGCTCGTGCCTGAGGGCTGGGAGGCCGCCGCCTCCCTCCCGCTGCGCGATGAGGGCCGCCAGCTGGTCGGCCGCTTCCCCGGCGTGCCGGGCGACGTGCTGGCGGTCTCGGTGCGCGCGCCGACGCCGCTGCTCCGGCTTCCGCTCAGGATCGCGGGGCTCCTCGCGCCGCTCCTCGTCGTCGGATTCGTCGGGTGGCTTTCGGGCCGACTGGCGGCGCGCATCGGCAAGGGCGCGGGCGTGGCCTTCCTCGGGTCGCTGCTCGGCGGCTTCGTCGGCGCCGCGCTCTTCTTCGGGCTGACGGCGACGGCGAACGACCTCGGCGACTCGTCGGCGTTCGGATACGGGCGGATGATCGGGCTCCTGCTGCTCGGCGCGCCGCTGGCGTTCCTGGTCGGCACGGCGCTCGCCCAGTCTGTCGCGATGCGGACGCTCCGGCGGCACCGCGCCCACACCCAGCGCGTGTAGGGGGCCGAGTCCTTCTACTCCCATGCTCGCCGTCCGCTTCCACCGCCACGGCCCGCCGGCCGACGTCCTCCAGGTCGACGACGTCCCGACGCCCGAGCCCGGCCCGGGCGAGGTCCGCGTCCGCCTCACGCACCGCTCGGTCAACCCGGCCGACCTGTCGCTCGTGAAGGGCACCTACGGCCGCTCCCGCGACCTCCCCGCCGTCGGCGGCAACGAAGGCGTGGGCGTGATCGACGCGCTCGGCGACAGCGTCGATGGACTCGCGGAGGGCCAGCGCGTGGTGAAGCTGGGCGAGGCGCCGACGTGGCAGGAGGCCGTCGTCGTCCGCGCCGAGGACGTCTACCCGGTGCCGGACGCGCTCCCGGACGAAGCCGCCGCGCAGCTCTTCGTGAACCCGCTGACGGTGTGGCTTCTGCTCCGCGCCGCGCCACTCGAACCGGGCGACGTGCTCGTCCAGACCGCCGGAGCGTCAGCCGTCGCGCGCATCGCGGCCCAGCTGGCGATGCGCCGGGGCGTCCGCCCGGTCGCCATCGTCCGCCGCGAGGACCATCGCCAGTCGCTCGGCGAGATCGGCGTCGAGGCCATCGTGGCAGAGGAGAACACGTCGGAGACGCGCGCCGCGTTGAAGTAGACGCCGGGCTCGACCGTCATGACG
>CAYPVZ010000533.1:1484-2741 GCA_964414235.1 uncultured Rhodothermales bacterium
GCGCGCCGGGTGGCGCGTGGGCGTCGGCGAGGCCGGCGGGCGGGCCGTGTTCGACCCGGTGGCAGGCGAGGCCGGAGCCCTCGCGCTCTCGGCGCTCGGCGAGGGCGGCCTGCACGTGGTCTACGGCGCCCTCAGCGGCGAGCCGCTCGCCGTTCCTCCGGCCGCCCTCATCTACCGGAACGTGACGGTCCGCGGCGTCTGGCGGACCCAGTGGGCCGCGCGCGCGGACCGAGCCACGCTGCATGCCGCGCTCGACGAGCTGGCGGCGCTGGCCGTCGAGGGCGCGTTCACCCTGCCCGTGACGGCGGCCGTCGACCTTCGCCAGCCGGCCGAGGCCGTGCGCGAAGCGACGGCCCATGGCCGCTGGGGAAAGGTCCTGCTGGTCGGGCCGTAGCCGCTACGCGCCGCTCCGAACGACGGCCTCGACCTCGTTGGGCTGCTTCGGCACGCCCGGCCCGAGCACGCGGTGCCCGGACTCCGTGATCAGCACATCGTCCTCGATGCGGACGCCGCCAAAGCCGATCCAGCGCTCCGCCTCGTCGTAGTCGATGAACTCGGCGAACCGGCCCTCGGCCTTCCACATCGCGATGAGCGCCGCGTTGAAGTAGACGCCGGGCTCGACCGTCATGACGTGGCCGGGCCGGAGCGCGCGCGCGAAGCGGAGGTAGCCCGTCCCGAACTGCGTCGACCGCTCGGCCTCGCCGACGTAGCCGACGCGGTCCTCGCCCAGCCCTTCGAGGTCGTGGACGTCGAGACCCATCGCGTGGCCGAGGCCGTGGTGGAAGAACAGCGCGTGCGCGCCAGCCTCGACGATGGCGTCGACATCGCCCTTCAGGAGCCCGAGGTCGCGGAGACCGGCGGCGATGGTCCGAGCCGCGCCGAAATGGACGTCGCGGAACGAGACACCCGGCCCGCAGGCCTCGATGGCGCCGGTCTGCGCCTGGAGGACGACGTCGTAGATGGCCCGCTGGCGGTCCGAGAACGCGCCGCCGACGGGCGAGACGCGCGTGAGGTCGGCGCAGTAGAGCGTGCCCGGGGCGACGGCCCCGGCGTCGTGGAGAAGCAGGTCGCCGGCCTGGAGCCGGTACGGCGAGGCGTGGTGGTGCGGCACCTCGCCGCGCGCCGTCACGATGGACGGGAACGACGGGAACGAGCCCTGCCGCGCGGCGACGGCCTCCATCGCGGCGGCCACCTCGAACTCGGTCACGCCCGGCTGGGCCATCCGCATGGCCGTCGTGTGCATCTCGGCCGCGATGG